>NZ_JBEXUE010000099.1:0-25674 GCF_040614275.1 Streptosporangium sp. NPDC006013 | reverse complement strand
CACGTCCTTGTTCGTTTCCGTGCTCATCGTGAGACTCCTATCTGGGCGCGTCGCCCGGGAAGGCGGGCGGGAGAAGGATGCCGTTGTTGGCGCTGCGGCGCTGGGGCCTTGCGCGACGCCGGGGGCTCACGCGATGTCGAAGCCTCGCGCGACGACGGGGTTTCGCACGGGAATTCACGCGGGGTTTCGTACGGGATCTCGCACGGGGTTTCACAACGGAAAACGGCCGCCCGGCCGTGGGGAGCCGGGCGGCCGGGCCTATCCCCGCAGGGTGTCGACGTCCGAGCCGTCGGTGCCCAGACCGTCCTCTCTGGCCAGGTAGCTGCACGAGACCCATCCCGTGGTGCCCGCCGCCAGTCCCGAGGCCGATCTTCCGCCCAGCCGGAAATTGCACCAGCCACTCGTCGAGTTCGGATTCAGCACCTGTCCGTAATCGCCGTAATAGAGATAGCCGATAACCGTCGACCCGCCGGCGCTGGTCCGCAGGCGCACCCCGTCGGCGACGACCACGGCGTCCACCGCCGGGAGCGCCGACAGGACGGAAAGCCTGTTCACAGGGGCTGCCTGAGCGGGAACCGCCGCGGCGGCCATTCCCGCCGCAGCCGTCAACGTCGCGGCGGCGAGTGCCAGGAACCTTCTCATTTTTCGCGCTCTCCGAATGTGAGGTCAGGTCATACCAGAGTGAATTGCGGGACTGCAGTGATCACTTTGCAAGCCATCAAGAATTTCGTCAATACCTGTTGAATTTCAGAAATATGAATTACCACATGAAAAATCCCCGCCGATCGCCGGGCGCTTTTCTGCGCGTTTCCCGGATCCAGGGGGACGGGGACCGCTTCGACGGGCCGGGCCGCGCGGGGGGCCGCCCGGTCCCACGGATCGTCCGGAGGCGGCCACGACGGGCAGGAACCTCCGATCCTGGACACAACCAGGGCACAAGTGACCCACAAGTGTTCATTCCTAGATTTCTCCGCACGACCGGGGCCGAGAACGAGCACCCGGTGACCGGCTCCCGATCACGGGACCGGAAGACCAGCGGGGGTCGCGACGACGCGGCCGAGAGGAGTGATCATGTCGAAGATCACGATCGACGACCTGCCCTTCGAGGGCGCCGAACTGGCCGAGGCCGAGCTGGGCGAGGTGTCCGGCGGCAGGCCGTGGTCCGTCAGCGCGTGGAAGAAGGGCCTGCCGTGCGAGTGGTGGCAGTACTAGTCCGAGCACACGACCGCTAGTCCGATACGACCGTGCCGCCTCACGCGGCCGAGAGGAGTGATCATGTCGAAGATCGCGATCGACGACCTGCCCTTCGAGGGCGCCGAGCTGACCGAGGCCGAGCTGGGCGGGGTCGACGGCGGCCGGGGCGGATGGGCGCTGACCTACGACGGGTCGGGGCCCTGCCGCCGCGAGTGGATCGACGGCTGATCAAGCCACTCCGCCGGTGCCGGGAGGCCGTCTCGCCGTAGGACGGGCCGCGCCCCCGGTCGGCGTACTGGATCGAACGCGGCGCGGCGGGATGGGAAACCTGTTCCGCCGCGCCTACGCAGATGGGGCCGGGCAGTGATTCTGATAGTCAGCAGCCGTGGGGACGGGGCCGCGGAAAGAGTGCTGGCCGCGCTCCGGCGGCGCGGCGCCCGGCTGGTCGGTGACGATACCGGTGACGGCACCGGCCCGCCGGTGCTGTGGTGGGACACCGGCGACTTCCCGGGGCGCAGCCGGATCACCGCGTCGTTCACCGGCGGGGAGCGGCGGCTGATGCTGGACACCGGCGCGGAGACGGTCGACCTGTCCCGAGTCACCGCGGTGTGGCGCAGCCGGCCGGGCAGACCCTCGGCTGCCGGCACCGTGACCGAACCGAGCCACCGTGCGCACGTCGACGAGCAGGCGGAGTTCATGCTGGACGGGGTGTGGAGCCTGCTGACCGCGCGCTGGCTCCCCGGCCGCCGAGCGGACGAGCGCCGCGCGCACAACAAGATCTTCCACATGGCGCGGGCGATCGAGCTGGGCTTCTCCGTACCCGACACGGTCTACACCAACGACCCCGCGGAGCTGGCGGACGCGTACGAGGCGGCGGAGGGGCGGCTGATCGCCAAGCAGATCACCGCCGAGCCGTTCCAGGTCGACGGCGCCGAGCACCGCGCGTACACGACCGTGGTCACCCGCCGCCACCTGACCTCCCGGCACCGGATCCAGCACGAGCCGGTCATCCTGCAGCCCTACGTCCCCAAGGCGGTCGAGCTGCGGGTGATCGTCGTGGGAACGCGGGTGTTCGCGGCCGAGATCGACGCGTCGGGCTCCCGTGCGGCCAGGGACGACTGGCGGCACTACGACAACGACCGGGTCAGGTACGGCGTACACGAGATGCCCGCCGAGGTGGCGTCGCGCTGCGCCCGGCTGGTCGCCGACGTCGGGCTGACCTACGCGGCACTGGACTTCATCGTCACCCCCGACGGCGAGTACGTCCTCCTGGAGCTGAACTCCAACGGCGCGTGGGGGTTCGTCGAGCTGTGGACCGGGCTGCCCGTCAGCGACGCGATCGCGGGCTGGCTCATGGACGGAGGAACACCGTGACCGATTTCGCCAAGACCCTGGAGTCAGGGGTCTCCCTGCTGCGCGCGCTCCCCCGCCGCAGCGTAGGTGTCGCCGAGGCCCGGCGCACGGCCGGCGAGTGGGCGGCGCGGCACCCGGAGATCCGGGCGCGGCTCGTCGTCGACCGGCGCCCCGGGACCCCGGTGGTCGACTACGACCTGCTCCTCGACCATCCCGATGGCGGCACGGTCGCGTTGACCGCCCCGCCGGAGGACGGGGTGCCCTGGCTGATCGACCACTCGACGCACTGGGCGGCCGGGCACCTGGTCAGCGTCAACGACGTGGACGTGACGGTCCCCCAGGCGCTGACCATGCTGCGCTCGCTCTCCCGGCGGGACGCGTCGCCGTACCAGGAGATCGTCGACCAGTGCCTGCTCGTCGAGGCCGTCGACGAGACCGAACCGCTCAGCGCCGCCGACCTCCAGGCCACGGCCGACGAGTTCCGCAGGGGCCGGGGACTGCACGACCGCGAGTCGACCCTGGCCTGGATGGCCGAGGCCGGCATGTCGGGCGAGCAGTTCGAGGCGTACATCACCGGGATCGCCCGCCGCCGCCGGTTCCGCCGGGGCAAGGAGGTGGAACTGGCCCGGGCCCACCTGGCCGCGAGCCCCGGCGACTTCGCCCGGGTCAGGGCCGTGTGGGTCACCGGCGAGGAGAAGGTGACCGCCGGCACCGTGTCCGACCTCCTGACCGGTCTGGCCTCGCTCGGGGACACCGGGGAGGCCACGGTGACCTTCGCGACCCGCTGGGAGGCGGATCTGCCCGCGCCCCTGCGCGGTACGCCGCCCGGCGGGATCGTCGGCCCGGTGGAGCTGCCGGACGGCGGCTTCCTGACCGGCGCCGTCCTGCACAGGAGCCCGGCCACCGACGACCGGGAGACACTGGCCGCCGCCGGGCGCGCCGCGTTCGCCGGCTGGCTGGTGGAGCGCCGCGCCGCGGCCACGGTCGAATGGCACTGGTCGTGATCGACCCGGACCGCACCCAGGCCGTCCCCGCACCCGGCCGGCACCGGGCCGGCCATTGGGAGGACACCGAGGGGTACCGTCCCCGGGCGCCGTACTCACCTCCGGCCCCTCCGCAGCGCCCCCCGGCGGCGGCCCCGCCGACGCCCCCGCCCGGCCACCGGCCGCATTCCCCGTCAGCGCCTCCGGGAGGGCAGCCGGCGGGGTCCCCTCCCGGAGGCGGCCCGCCGGGACGGCCCATCTACCGGGCGGAGGCACTGCGCCGGCATGCCGAGACCCGCTCCGTCGCCCGGATGCCGCTGGTGATCAGCGGCCCGTCGTTCCTGCTGCTGTGGATCCTGGTGGCCGCCGTCCTGGCGGCCGGCGCCACGCTGATCGCGCTCGCGCTGGGAGCCGGCGGATGAGGAGTCGCGTACCGGTCCTGCTGCAGAACACCGTCACCGAGTGCGGCGCCGCGTGCCTGGCCATGGTGCTCTGCCACCACGGCCAGCGCACCACCCTGCACCAGGTGGCCGAACGGCTCCAGGTCGGCAGGGACGGCCTGAGCGCCAAGGCCATCGTGGACGGCGCCCGCGAGCACGGCCTGAAGGCGCGCGCCTTCTCGCTCGCGCCCGAGGACCTGGCGCGCGTTCCGCTCCCCGCGGTCGCGCACTGGGAGTTCAACCACTTCGTGGTGGTCGAGCGCTGGTCGCCCGACCGGGTGGACATCGTCGACCCGGGGCGGGGCCGCCGCAGGCTGACCGCGGAGGAGTTCAGCGCCGGGTTCACCGGCGTGCTGCTGGTCTTCGAACCCGGCGAGGGGTTCCACCGCGGCACGTCCTCGATGGCGAGCGCCTGGCGGCGCGAGTTCGTCCGGACCCTGTTCCGGCGCCGGCGCGGCCTGCTCGCCCAGGTCGTCGCGGCCTCGCTGCTGCTGCAACTGCTGGGGCTGGCCCTGCCCTTCTTCTCCCAGCTGCTGATCGACAGGATCATCCCGTCCCAGGGCGCGGACCTGCTGCCCCTGCTGGGCGGGGCCGTGCTGCTGGCCGGGCTGGCCCAGTTCGTGATCGGCTACCTGCGGGCGGCGCTGCTGGTGGCGGTACGGGCCCGCGCCGACCAGGAGCTCACCGAGGGGGTGATCGGCCACCTGGTGACGCTGCCGTACCGCTACTTCGCGCAGCGCGGCAAGGGCGACCTGCTGACCCGGGCCGCCAGCGTCTCCACGCTGCGCGACATCCTCACCGGCCAGATCGTGGCGGCGCTGCTGGACGGTCCGCTCGCCGTCGGCTACCTCGTGCTCGTGTACGTGTGGGACCCCGTCTTCGGGCTGGCGCTGACCGGCGTGGTCGCCTTCCAGGGGCTGCTGGTGCTGGCCACCACCCGCCGGATCAACCTGCTCACCCAGCAGGAGCTGACCGCCTTCTCCGCGTCGCAGAGCAGCCTCATCCAGGCCATCGCCGGCATCGAGACGCTGAAGGCGTCCGGGGCCGAGAAGCGGGCGGTGGAGCAGTGGTCGGCCCACTTCGCCCAGCAGCTCAACGCCGACGTGCGCAACGGCCTCACCCAGGGCCTGGTGGAGGCCGCGCTGTCCGCGAGCCGGGTGATCGCCCCGCTCGGGCTGCTCTGGCTCGGCGCGTGGCGGGTCCTCGACGGGCAGCTGACCGTGGGCGCGCTGATCGCGCTCAACGCCATCGCGCTCGGCGCCCTGACCCCGCTCGGCTCGCTGATGACCGGCCTGCAGAGCCTGCAGCAGGTGGGCGCGCACTTCGACCGCCTGTCCGACATCCTGGCCTCCGAGCCCGAGCCCAGCGAGGGCATCGAGGTGCTGCGGCTGCGCGGTGCGGTGGAGCTGCGCGGCGTGGGCTTCCGGCACGACCCCCGCGGCCCGTGGGTGGTGCGGGACGTCTCGGTCTCCATCCGGCCGGGGCAGAAGGTAGCGCTGGTGGGCGCCTCGGGCTCGGGCAAGAGCACGCTGGCCAGGCTGCTCCTGACGCTGCACACCCCGGTGGAGGGCGAGATCCTCTACGACGGCGTCCCGGCCTCCGAGCTCAACCTGCGCACCCTGCGCCGCCAGTTCGGCGTGGTCGGCCAGGCCACCTCCCTGTTCAACGGCTCGATCCGGGAGAACATCGCGCTGAACCTTCCCGACGCACCCCTGGAACGAGTGGTCGCCGCGGCCGAGGTGGCGGCGCTGCACGAGGAGATCATGGCGATGCCGATGGGGTACGAGACGGTGCTGACCGACGGCGGCGGTCTCTCCGGCGGCCAGCTCCAGCGGCTCTCCCTGGCCCGCGCCATCCTGCCCCGGCCGAAGATCCTGCTGCTCGACGAGGCCACCAGCAACCTGGACAGCACCACCGAGGCGACCATCGAGTCCAACCTGTTCTGGCTCACCCAGACCCGGATCGTCATCGCCCACCGGCTGAGCACCATCCGGGACGCCGACCTGATCCTGGTGGTCGACTCCGGCCGCATCGTGGAACGCGGCACCCACGACGAGCTGATGGCCACCGGCGGCAAGTACGCACAACTCGTCGCCGCCCAGGCCGCCCCCGCCTGACCTCGCCTTGCGGGTCCGCCCGGTGGCCGGTACGAAACCCGGACGGCACCGAGCACGGCGGTCACGACGGTGCCCCCGTCGGAGAGGCGGGGGCACCGTTCACAGCGTCCTGCCGGACCAGCTGAAAAGCGCGCCCGGGATCCTGCGCGCGGCCTACCCGGAGACGCCGAGGCGCTCCAGGATGAGTTCCCTGGCCCGGCCCGCGTCGGCCTTGCCCCGGCTGGCCTTCATGACGCCGCCGACCAGGGCGCCGACGGCGGCGACCTTGCCGTTGCGGACCTTGTCCGCCGCGTCGGCGTTGCCGGCCAGGACCTGGTCGATGATCTCCATCAGCTCGCCCTCGTCGTTGACGATCTGCAGGCCGCGGGCGGCCACCACCTCGTCTGGGGAGCCCTCGCCGTTCAGCACGCCCTCCAGCACCTGGCGGGCCAGCTTGTCGTTCAGCGCTCCCCCGGCGACCATCGCGCACACCCTGGCGATCTGGTCCGGGGTGATCCGCAGCGCGCCCAGCGAGAGCCCCGCCTCGTTGGCGCGGCGGGCCAGCTCGCCCATCCACCACTTGCGGGCGTCCGCGGGCGGGGCCCCGGCGGCGACCGTCGCCTCGACCAGGCCGATGGCGTCGGCGTTGTGCATGGACGTCATGTCCAGGTCCGACACGCCCCACTCCTGCTGGAGCCGCTTGCGCCGCACGCCCGGCAGCTCCGGCAGGGCCGCCTTGAGCTCGGCGACCCACGCGGGGTCGGGGGCGATCGGCACCAGGTCGGGCTCGGGGAAGTAGCGGTAGTCCTGCGCCTCCTCCTTGGACCGCCCCGAGGTGGTGGTGCCGGTGTTCTCGTGGAAGTGGCGGGTCTCCTGGATGATCCGGCCGCCGTCGGCCAGGATCGCGGCCTGGCGCTCGATCTCACCCCGTACGGAGCGCTCGACGCTGCGCAGCGAGTTGACGTTCTTGGTCTCGGTACGGGTGCCCCACTCCGAGGAGCCACGCGGCATGAGCGAGACGTTGACGTCGAAGCGCATGGAGCCCTCCTCCATGCGTACGTCCGAGACGCCGAGACCGCGCACCAGCTCGCGCAGCTCGGTGCCGTAGGCGCGGGCGACCTCGGGAGCGAGCCTGTCGGTCCCCGGGATCGGCTTGGTGACGATCTCCACCAGCGGGATGCCGGCCCGGTTGTAGTCGACGATCGAGTAGTCGGCCCCGTGGATGCGGCCGGTCGCGCCGCCCACATGGGTGGACTTGCCGGTGTCCTCCTCCAGGTGGACGCGCTCGATCTCGATCCGCACCGTCCTGCCGTCGACCTCGACGTCGAGGTAGCCGTCGAAGCAGAGCGGCTCGTCGTACTGGCTGATCTGGTAGTTCTTCGGCATGTCCGGATAGAAGTAGTTCTTCCGGGCGAACCGACACCACTCGGCGATGGAGCAGTTGAGCGCCAGGCCGATACGGATCGTCGACTCGATCGCGGCGGCGTTGGTCGTGGGCAGCGAACCGGGCAGCGCCAGGCAGACCGGGCAGACGTGCGTGTTCGGCGGGGCGCCGAACGTGGTCGGGCAGCCGCAGAACATCTTCGACGCCGTGCCCAGCTCGACATGCGTCTCCAGGCCCAGCACCGGCTCGAAGCGCTCCAGCGCCTCGTCGTACGGCATCAGTGTCTCAGCGCTCACTGTCGTTCACCACTCCTCCCTCGCTACGCGGAGCGCTCGTCCCTCGCGCGCCACTACGCTCACTGCGTCGGATTCTCTCAGCGCTCATTGTCGTTCACCGCTCCTCCCTCGCTACGCGGAGCGCTCGTCCCTCGCGCGCCACTACGCTCACTGCGTCGGATTCTCTCCGCACTCACAGGTAACCAAGTCCCTTCAAAGCGTTCCTCGTCTCGGCCACCCAGTTCGCGTAGGCGGGCACCTGGGCCAGGACGGCGAGATCGATGTTGCGTCCTATGTATTCGAAGTAGTCGCGGACCGGCTTGCCACGCCGGGGGACGGTTGCGGCCAGCACCCCCGCGGGATCGGCGATCCTCTCGACGTCGCGGGGCCGCGTGGGCAGCCCGCCGAGGTCACTGCCCGCCAGCCCCGCCCACACCGCGCGGTCGGCGAGCAGCCAGGCCTCGGTGTCGCCAAGTCCGATCACCGGCACCAGGTAGTGCGAGTGATAGCGGACGCCGTCGCTACGGCGCCGCTCCCGCGCGTCGTCGTGGGTGAAGAGCAGGTGGCAGTCGGCCGCGAGCTCCTCCAGCGCGGTGACCATGTGCTCCCGGTCGTGCGAGACGACCTCGGTCTCCTTGACGTCCACCGCGTACGGTGACATCCAGGTGAGCTCGCGCAGCTGCCTGGCGATCACGATGCTGAGGAAGCCCTCGTCGGTCTCCCCCTCCGCGATGAGTCCGGGAACCAGCGGGCGGCTCATGCGGCCGCGCCCAGGTACTTGCGGACCTGCCGGGGTGAGACGAACGTGCCCGGCTCACCGTCCGGCTGGATCGGCTTGGCCACGGTCACCCGCGACACCCGGTCGTTGTCGGGGTCGACGCGGACCGCGGTGTCGAGGAACGTCAGCGCGTCCGGCTCGGTCCGGTAGACCTCCGCGACGACGATCGGGGACTGGCTGGTGAGGATCACCTGCCGCGGCGGCTCGGCACCCCCCGGCCCGGAGGTCCTCTGGCGCACCCGCCGCAGCAGCTCGCCGAGGCGCCCCGGATGGACGCCGCTCTCGATCTCCTCCACCAGCAGCGTGCCCGGGTGGTCGGGGTCGTGCAGGGCGGTCAGCAGGCCGAGGACCCGCAGGGTGCCGTCGGAGAGCAGCGTGGCCGGCACCGCTCCCTGGCCGTCGACGAGCAGGTCGAAGGAGCATTCCCTCCGGTCGGTGCGCGGCACCAGCCCGGTGACGTCGGGGAGCACCCCCGCGAGGTCGACCACGAGGTCGGCCAGCGCCTCCGTACCGGCCATCCGCCCGAGCACCGCGGCCAGGTTCGCGCCGTCGGCCGCGAGCGGTCCCCGGTTGGCCGAGGGGCAGCGGCGGCGCATCGCCGCCGGGGACGGCGAATAGCGGCGCCACGAGGAGACCGTACGGCGGGGCGTGCCCTCCGGATCCGGGTCCTCGACCAGGAGATCCAGCAGCTCGTGCGGGATCCGCTGGGCCACGTGGCTGACGACGGCCCCGCTGGATCTGGGGATCTTCAGCACCATCTCCGCACCCACGTCGAACCTGACCGGCACCACGGAGCCGGGCTCCGGGGTGACCAGCGCCTCCACCGAGACGACGAACCCGCCCACGGCGGAACCGTGGGCGACCCGGTGGAACTGCTCGCCCGGCAGCCCGCGGGTCGCGCCCAGCAGCCCGCCCGGCCCCTCGATCTCGGCCGCCACGAACCCCACGGCGTCGAAGAGGTTCGACTTGCCGCTCGCGTTGGGTCCGACCAGCGCGAGGAAGGGCGGCACATCGAGATCGAAGCTCAAGAAGGACTTGAACCCGTCGATCTCGATCCGAGTGATCATGCCGCCGTTCTCCCTGTCACCTGTCGCCCCCTCGCCCCGAAATCCAGAAAACCCTTATAGCTCCGGGGCTCTGGACAGCAGGCTGCCGCCCCACCGCGCCTGGAGGGCCTTCTCGACCGCGGCACCGACCCGGTAGCAGCGGTCGTCGCCGAGCACCGGAGCCATGATCTGCAGACCGACCGGCAGGCCGTCCTCGTCCGCCAGGCCGCACGGCACGGAGATGGCCGCGTTGCCCGCCAGGTTGGTCGGGATGGTGCACAGGTCGGCCAGGTACATCGCCATGGGGTCGTCGGCGCGCTCGCCGATCGGGAACGCCGTGGTGGGCGTCGTCGGCGAGATGAGCACGTCCACCTGCTGGAAGGCGGCCTCGAAGTCGCGCGCGATGAGCGTGCGGACCTTCTGCGCCTGGCCGTAGTAGGCGTCGTAGTAACCGCTGGACAGCGCGTACGTGCCGAGGATGATGCGGCGCTTGACCTCGGGGCCGAAGCCCTGGGCCCTGGTCAGGGCCATGACCTCCTCGGCGCTGCGCGTGCCGTCGTCGCCGACGCGCAGGCCGTACCTCATGGCGTCGAAGCGGGCCAGGTTGGAGGAGCACTCCGAGGGGGCGATGAGGTAGTACGCCGGGAGGGCGGTGGTGAACGAGGGGCAGGAGACCTCGAAGACCTTCGCGCCCAGCGACTCCAGCAGTTCCACTGTCTCGTGGAAGCGCGCGAGCACACCCGCCTGGTAGCCGTCGCCACCGAACTCCTTGACCACGCCGATGCGCAGCCCGGCCACGTCGCCGTTGCGCGCCGCCGCCACGACCGAGGGCACCGGGGCGTCGACGGAGGTCGCGTCCATCACGTCGTGGCCGGAGAACGCCTCGTGCAGCAGCGCGGCGTCCAGCACGTTGCGGGCGAAGGGGCCCGGCGTGTCGAGCGAGCTGGCGAAGGCGATCAGGCCGTAGCGGGACGAGCCGCCGTAGGTCGGCTTCATGCCCACGATGCCGGTGACCGCGGCGGGCTGGCGGATCGAGCCGCCGGTGTCGGTGCCGGTGGACAGCGGGGCCTCGTAGGCGGCGACCGCGGCGGACGAGCCGCCGGAGGAGCCGCCGGGGATGCGGGACAGGTCCCACGGGTTGCGGGTGGGGCCGTAGGCGGAGTTCTCGGTGGAGGAGCCCATCGCGAACTCATCCAGGTTGGTCTTGCCGAGGATCACCAGGCCGGCCTCGCGCAGCCGGCGGGTCACGGTGGCGTCGTACGGCGGGCGATAGCCCTCAAGGATCTTGGATCCAGCCGTGGTCGGCATGTCGACGGTGGTGAAGACGTCCTTGTGCGCGATCGGCACGCCGGCCAGCGGGCCGAGCTCCTCGCCGGCGGCCCGGCGGGCGTCGACGGCCCGCGCCTGCTCCAGGGTCGTCTCGGCGTTGACGTGGAGGAAGGCGTTGACCTGCGGCTCGACGGCGGCGATCCGGTCGAGATGGGCCTGGGCGACCTCGACGGCGGAGACCTCTCCGGCGGCGATCAGCGCGCCCAGATCCGCGGCGGTCTTGTGGATGAGGCTCATGCTTCCTCCCCAAGGATGCGCGGCACGCGGAAGCGGTCGTCCTCGACTGCCGGGGCGCCTGACAGCGCCTGTTCCGGCGTCAGTCCTGGCCGCACCTCGTCGGGGCGGTAGACGTTGGTGAGCGGCAACGCGTGCGAGGACGGCGGGATGTCGTCGGCCGCCACCTCGGCGACGCGGGCAACCGCACCGATGATCACATCGAGCTGGGCGGCGAAGTGGTCGAGCTCCTCGTCGGCCAGCGCCAGCCGGGACAGCCGGGCGAGGTGAGCGACCTCGTCGCGGGTTATGGCGGACATGAGTCGTTGAACCCGTTTCGTGGAATGGCAATTGGACACTGTCATCCTATGGCTCGCGACCTGAGGGTCCCGACTCATTAACACCGTCGCAACCAACCGAAGATCTCTTACTCGAAGCGGTCAGACCGCCCCCGGCCCGCCAGGCCGGAGAAATCGGCTCCCGGCCTGTCCGGTGCGCACCGATCCGGGAGGCCCTGAGCCGGTTGCCGTCGCCCGCCGAGATCGCCGTACATCGGCCGCGCCGTGCCCCTGCCCTCGGGAGATTACGAAACGTTTTACTGCCGGGAGGCCCGATGATCCACGTCGCCGCCATGGGCATCGGGTCGCGGAGGCGCGCCGCGGGCCCGGCTTGAAACGTTCCCGCCCGGCCGGTCAGGAGCACCGGTGCAGCGGCGTCCCAGCTCGCACCCCGAATCACGTTCCACCTCGCGTTCGGTCCCGGGCGCCCCGCGATCGCGGCCCCGTCCCATTGGAGAATCGCCGCCAAAGCAGGATCTTGCACACCTATGCCAAGAACGTTTTAATGCCCGACAAACGGATGTGACACAACGTGACACGGAACCGGTGCCGGCCATGGCGGCCGGGCTCTGGCCGGCCGGATGTGATACCCGCGCCGTACCCGACGGCGACCGCCATCGCCCAGGACCTGGACGGAAAACTCGCGGGACAGAACGGCCGGGTCCCGCCTCGCCGGATTGTCACCGGCCACCGCGGCATGTGCGAGGCACCGACCGTCCGGCCGCGGCAGGCGGAAGATCCGGGAGCTAGGCCCGCTGGGGGTTGAGGATTTCGGTGGGGCGCAGGAAGCCGAAGTCGTGCGGGGCGAGCCCTCGATGCTTGCGTAACCATACTGTCGCGTCCGCGGCTGACATGGGCTTGGCGAACAGCCAGCCCTGGCCCAGATCGCACCCCATGTCCGCCAGGCGCTCGGCCACCTCGGCCGACTCGACGCCCTCGGCGACCGAACGCAGGCCGAGGGAGCGGACCAGGTCGACGATCGAGCGGACGATCCGCTCGTCGTCCTTGGACTCGCCGATCCGGCGGACGAACGAGGAGTCGATCTTGACCTCGGCCACCGGCAGACGCTGCAGGCGGACCAGCGAGGAGTAGCCGGTGCCGAAGTCGTCGAGCGCGAGCGGCACACCCAGCGAGGCCAGGGCGCGGACCGCGTCGGCGGTGTACGCCTGGTCGGTCATCAGGATGCGCTCGGTGACCTCCAGCTGGATCGCCTTGGGCGGCAGCCGGTATCGCGCCAGGCCCGCTCCCAGCTGGTCGGAGAGCGCCGAATCGAGAAGGTCGCGGGCCGAGACGTTGACGGAGATCTGCTCGTGCAGGCCGGTGTGCCACCAGTGGGCGGCCTGCTCCAGGGCCGCGTCGATGACGTATCCGGTGAGGTGGCGCATCAGATACGACTGTTCGGCCATCGGCACGAACTCTCCCGGGGAGATCATCCCCCGCTCCGGGTGGCGCCATCGCAGCAGCGCCTCCACGCCCCGCACCTGCCCTCCCGACAGGTCGAGCTTGGGCTGGTAGTGCAGCCGCAGCTCGGAGCGGTCGATGGCCCTGCGCAGGTCACCGAGGAGGGTGAGCCGCTCGGGACTGTTGCGGTCCTTGTCGGCGGCGTAGATCTCGACCCCGGTCCTGCTCTCCTTCGCCAGGTACATCGCCACGTCGGAGCGTTGCAGGAGCATCTCGAAGTCCGGTGCGTGGTCGGGGTAGATGGCGATGCCGAACGAGGCGTCCAGGTCGAAGCTCATGCCCTCCAGCCGTACCGGCTCGGTGATCGCCACCCGCAGGCGCGCCGCCACCTCCCTGGCCGCCGCGGCGTCCCTGACCGAGGGCAGCAGGACGGCGAACTCGTCGCCGCCGAGCCGGGCCACCACGTCACCAGGACGGACGCTGTGGGTGAGCCGGTGCGCGACCATCTGCAGGAGCCGGTCGCCGACCGGGTGCCCGAGGGTGTCGTTGATCTCCTTGAACCGGTCGAGGTCGAGCAGGAACAGGCCGACCCGCTCGCCCTCCCGCGCCTCGGCGAGCGCCTCCTCCGTGCTGAGCACGAGCATCTTGCGGTTGGGCAGGCCGGTCAGGCCGTCGTGCATCGCCTGGTGGTCGCGGCGAACCGACATGCTGGCCGTGAAGTAGACGGCCAGCATGGGCGCCAGGAAGAGCGGCACCAGGGCCGGCGAGTGGTTCATCACCACCACGACGAGCGGGGCCAGACCGAGCAGCCCGGCGTAGACGAGGCTCTGGTGACCGATCGTGGTCTTGACCACCCGGTGGATCGACCTGCGCTCGTGCAGCGCCACCGCGCCGGAGACCAGCGCGGCCCGGACCACGAAGTAGGCCAGCCCGGCCAGCCCGATCGCCAGCAGGTCGGCGCCGTCGGGCACCCCGGTGCCCACCGTGACGGGCTGGTCGCCGAAGAGGCCGAGCACCACCCCGGCGGCCGTGCAGGCCAGTGTCACCTGGGCGATGTTGAACATGACCCGGTGGCACGCCTTACGGGTGACCGCCCCGTTGACGACCATGGCGACCGCCTGCAGCAGCACCGCGATCGGCAGGCCGTAGTGGAGCAGCGCGGCGAAGGTGAACATGGTCGACGGGTAGGTGCCGCCCACGGTCAGCGACGACGACAGGACCACCGGCCGCAACTCGCCCAGCACGACAAGGACCGTGAGCATCCAGAACAGCGGGCTTCGGGCGAGTTCCACGATCTCGGCCGTGTCCATGCTCAGCTGGGACACGACCAGGACGACGAACCCGACCGAGATGACGGCGGCGAGATAGGCCCAGAGGGGCGATCCCAGACGCGGTCCGGTATCGCGAGTGTCGGTTGGGTCGGCCATGAGTAACAAAACCCCCATTAGTTCACTATGGGAGAGTACGACCTATGGGCCACTTCGCGAAACCGATTGCGCACGGTCCGTCACTGAAAATTCACGCGTTCTTGCGCACGGCGGCGGGGCGGTCCGGTCACTCCTCGGGCCGCACCGTCACCTCCGCCGCCGCCTCGGGCCCCTCGGTCAGCAGGACTCGCAAACCGGCCTCGTCGAGGATCGGCACGCCGAGCTTCACGGCCTTGTCGAACTTGGAACCCGCGTTCTCTCCGACCACCACGAAGGAGGTCTTCTTCGACACCGACGCCGCGACCTTGCCACCTCGGGCGGCCAGGGCCTCACCGGCCTCGTCGCGGGTGAAGTCGGCGAGCGTGCCGGTCACCACGAAGGTCAGCCCGGCCAGGGTCTGCGGGAGCTGCTCGGCCGGCGGGTCGTCGACCATCCGGACCCCGGCGTCCGCCCAGCGCTTGATGATCTCCCGGTGCCAGTCGACCTCGAACCAGTCGCGGATCGCCGCGGCCACCCGCGGGCCGACGCCCTCGACCGCGGCGAGCTCCTCCTCGGAGGCCTTCGCGATCGCGTGGATGGAACCGAACTCCGCGGCGATCGCCTGGGCGGTCGGGGGGCCGACATGCCGGATGGAGAGCGCGACGAGCACCCGCCAGACCGGCTGGCTCTTGGCCTTCTCCAGCTGCTCCAGCATCTTCTCGGCGTTCTTGCTCGGCTCGCCGCTCTGGTTGGCGAAGAAGGTGACGATCTTCTGCTCGCCGCCCTCCGGATCGGTCTTGGGCAGCCCGGTGTCGGGATCGCGGACCACAGACCTGATCGGCAGCAGCTGCTCGATCGTCAGATCGAACAGGTCTGCCTCGGTGCGGACCGGCGGCTCCTGCGGCGGCAGCGGCTGGGTCAGCGCGGTGGCCGCCACGTAGCCCAGCCCCTCGATGTCGAAGGCCCTGCGGCCGGCCGCGAAGAAGATGCGCTCGCGGAGCTGGGCGGGACACGCCCTGGTGTTGGGGCAGCGCAGGTCGGCGTCGCCCTCGTTCTCGTACGCCAGCTCGGTGTCGCACTCCGGGCAGCGCTCCGGCATCACGAACGCCCGCTCGGTGCCGCCGCGCAGGTCGACGACCGGACCGACGATCTCGGGGATGACGTCGCCCGCCTTGCGCAGCACCACGGTGTCGCCGATCAGCACCCCCTTGCGCGCGACCTCGGAGGCGTTGTGCAGCGTGGCCCGCTCGACGGTGGAGCCGGCCACCACGATCGGCTCCATGACCCCGTACGGCGTGACCCTGCCGGTGCGGCCCACCGCGACCTGGATGTCGAGGAGCCTGGTGTTGACCTCCTCGGGAGGATACTTGTAGGCGATCGCCCAGCGGGGGGCCCGGCTGGTGGAGCCCAGGTTGTGCTGGAGCTCGATGCGGTTGACCTTGACCACGACGCCGTCGATCTCGTAGGCCGGGTCGTGACGGTGCTCGTTGTAGAAGTCGATGAAGGCGTTGATGCCCTCAAGGTCGTCGACGACCCGGTAGAGGTCGCTGACCGGCAGGCCGAACGCCGCGAGCCGGTCGTAGATCTCCGACTGGGTGCGGGGCGGGGCGGTCCCCTCCCACTTGCCGATCCCGTGGACGATCATGTGCAGCGGCCGCTGCGCGGTGACGCGCGGATCCTTCTGCCGCAGGGAACCCGCCGCGGAGTTGCGCGGGTTGGCGAACGGCGCCTTGCCCGTCTCGACCAGCTGCTCGTTGAGCTTCCTGAACTCCTCGACCGGGATGTAGACCTCGCCCCTGACCTCCACCAGGTCGGGCACGTCGTCGCCGGTCAGGCGGTGCGGCACGTTGGCGATCGTGCGGACGTTGGCCGTCACGTCGTCACCGACGCGGCCGTCGCCCCTGGTGGCCCCCCTGGTCAGGCGGCCCTTCTCGTAGACCAGTGCGATCGCCAGACCGTCGATCTTCAGCTCGCACAGGTAGGGCGCGGGGTCGCGCTCGGCCAGCCGCTCGGCCCTCGCCCGCCAGGCGGCGAGATCCTCGGCGTTGAAAGCGTTGTCGAGGCTCTCCATCCGCTGCAGGTGCTCGACCGGATTGAAATCGCTGGAGATCGGCGCGCCGATCTTCTGGGTGGGGGAGTCGGGCGTGCGGAGGGTCGGGCTCTCCTCCTCCAGCTCGCGCAGCTCGCGCATCCACCCGTCGTACTGGGCGTCGCTCACGGTGGGCGAGTCGAGCACGTGGTAGCGCCAGTTGGCCTCCTCGACCAGCTCGGTCAGCTCCGCGTGCCGCTCCAACGCCCGCACCGGCACGCCCTCGACCTCAGCGCCCATCGCCGCTTCTCCCCTCGTCGTCGGCCAAGCCAAACGTATCCTCGAGCACCGACAGTCCGCGTCCTTCCTTACCCTCAGTTGAAGCCCCCGGCGGCCGGGATCACTCGCCGGGGTCGTCCTGCAGCACCCGGGCGGCCTTGCGGCAGGTGGCCAGGGCCGCCCTGGCGTAGGCGGGCGAGGCTCCGGCCAGGCCGCAGGCCGGGGTGAGCACCACCTGCGAGGCCAGCGTCGCGGCGGGGAAGCCGAGACGGCGCCAGAGCTCGACGGCCGGTCCGGCGACCACTCCGACGTCGGGGAGCCTCGTGTCCGTCCCCGGCACGACACCGAGGAAGAGAGCCGTCCCCGCCTCGACGGTCTCGCCGATCGCGTCCTCGTCGCGCCTGTTCAGCAGGTGGGCGTCGAGCGAGACGCCCGCCGCGCCCGCCGCGCGCAGCACGCGGAAGGGCACGGCGGGGGCGCAGCAGTGCACGACGGCGAACGTCCCCGCGGGGAACACCGCGCCGAGCCGGTCCGCGGCGACCTGACGGTCGACCGCGGCCAGCCGCCCGAAGCCCGAGGCGGTCGGCACCGTGCCCGCGAGGACGCCCGGCAGCCCCGGCTCGTCGATCTGCACCACGATCTGCGAGGCTCCCGGCACCCTGCGGCGCACGTCGGCGACGTGCGCGGCGAGCCCCTCGGCCAGGGACTCCACCAGATCGCGCACCGCCCCCGGGTCGGCGAGCGTCTTGTCGCCGTGCCTGAGCTCGACCGCTCCGGCCAGCGTCCACGGCCCGCACACCTGAATCTTGAAGGGCCCCTCGTACCCCTGGGCCGCCTCCTCCAGGGCGTCGAGGTCGCGGATGAGATGGTCGCGGGCGCGTTTGAGGTCACGGCCCGGCCGGTCGGCGAACCGCCAGCCCGACGGCTGTACCTCCACGGGCATCTCCAGCAGGAGCGACGCGGTGCGCCCGATCATGTCGGCGCCGACGCCCCGGGCGGGCAGCTCCGGCAGGTACGGCAGCGCGGGCGACTCGCCGAGGACCACCCTGACCGCCTCGGCGTGGTCCTCCCCCGGATGCGACCCGATGCCGGTGGCGGTCGCCTCACCCCATGGGTACTGGCTCAAGACTGCTCCTGGTTTCGCGTTGGGACGTGGGCGACGCTCACCGGCGTCCGCCCGGCTCACCCACCCTGGCCAGCTTAGGACCGCCGGATCCCGTCCCCGCCCTGAGTGACCTCTCCTCGTACGGCCTCACCGGCCGGTTCCCGGCGCCGGGGCGGTGTGTCAGGCGGATGAGGTTGACCGCCCTTGTCACCGGCAGCAATCTCGCCATTACTCCGATGCGCAAATGAAACCAGTCATCCCACCCCCGACAGGCAAAAGAGCATGAAGAACGGATGAAAACGGTGATCCGGGTGGGTCAGATTTGATTTGATGGTGCCTAATAAAGCGATAAATACACATATAGAGACTTGAGCCGATAGGAACCTCCGTGGGCGATTTGCACCCTTTGCTGCAAGAAGATCCGAAGCGCATCGGCGTCCATCTCCTGGTCGGCCGGCTCGTCGAAGACCCCACGCAGGCCGTCTACCTGGGTCATCTACTGGACGAGGACACCCTCCGGGTGATCCGCGTGCTGGAGGCGTGTCCGGGCACCGACCCACCGACCCGCGAACGAATCACCAACGAGCTGCACGCCGCCAGGCGCGTGTCCGGCGCACACGCCGCCCGGCTCCTTGAGGTCGGCTGGTTCGACGACTCCCCCTATGTGGTCCGCGAGCACCTGGGAGGCCGTTCACTGCGCGAGACGGTGACCACCGACGGACCGCTCAGCGGGGACGCCCTGGAACGGCTCGCCGTCAGCATGCTCACCGCGCTCACGGCCATCCACCTGTCCGGTCTCGTCCACGGCGGTCTCAGCCCGGACACCGTGCTCCTCGGCCCCGACGGGCCCCGCGTCTGCGACATCGGCCTCGGCGACACCGGCTCCGAACCGGGATACCGCGCCCCCGAGTACATCCACCCGGCGTTCGGATCCGGCGGCGACATCGCCCGGATCACGGAGACCGGCACCGGTCAGGCACCGGTCCCTGCCACCGTGGCCGGAAGGCCCGCGGACCTCTTCGCCTGGGCCGCGACGGTCGTCTACGCGGCGACCGGTCAGCCGCCTCTCCTTGAGCGGCCCGAGACGGCGTCAGAGGGCCCGGCGAACCTGACCGGCATCCCGTCCGGGCTCCGTTCCCTCATCGCCGTCTGCCTGGACAGCCGCCCGGAGGCTCGGCCCGACACCGGCGCGGCCATGCTGCGGCTGCTCGGTGAGCAGCCCGTGGAAACGCTCCTGCCGGCTTCCCCGCTGCCCGCCGAGGGCGGCGGGAACCTCCCCGGCGCGAACACCGGCCTGCGGGACGGGACCCTGTACCCGGCCTCGGTGCAGCCGCCGGCGACGCCGCTCTGGAACGCACCGCCGCTGCCGGGAAGCCCGCCTCCGATGAGCGGGACTGTGATCACCGAACCCGCCAGGGAGCAGCGGAAGACCGCCGGTTTCCCCCTCATGCTGGTGACCGGTGTCGGTGTGGTCGCCCTGATGTCCGGCCTCGGAATCTGGGCCGCCGGAAACTACGCCTCCCTCGGCAACGCCGGACAGGTGGCCGCCGCGAACGAAAGGGCCCCGCTGGCGCTGGCGAGCCAGTGGCAGGGGCAGGGGGGCGGAGATCCGGGCCGAGGGAGTGCGGGTCCGGGCGGGACAGGCGGAGACCCGGGCCAGAGCAATGTGGATCCGGGCCAGGGCACCACGGACGACCCGGCCAACCGGGTGACCGTGCCCTGGGGCACGACACCGGAGCCGCGGGTGGGAGACGTCGGGCCGTTGCAGCTGCCCACCGACGCCCCCACACCCCCGGTACTGGATCCGCTCACCCCATCGCCGACCGCGGTGCCGACGATTCCGGCCGCCCCCTTGCCGACCGCCGTGCCGGCTCCCCCGCCCCAGGCCACGGAGAAGGCCAAGGAGACGGAGAAGGCCAGGGCGACGCCGACCGCCAGGGCCGGGGAAAAGCAGAAGCCGACTCCTCGAACCACAGAACCTCAGCAGACGTCGCAGCCGAAGCCGAGCCCGACCCGGGAGACTCCCGAGCCACCGCCCCCGACGCGGTCCGAGCCGAGCCCGACACGGGAGGCCCCCGAGCCACCGGCCCCGACACAGGCCAAGCCGCCGTCGTCGAAGCCGACCACCAATCCTCCGGCCGTGGCCCCGGAATCACCGCCCACCACCAAACCACCCGCGGCCAAACCGACCACCGCCAAACCGACCACGACCGCTCCGAAACCGCCCGCGGCGGCGCCGCCGCGTTCCAACCCCTACAGCCCGCAGCAGGTCTGCGGATCGGGTTACTACGTGCAGCGGTCCGCCCAGTTCGGCGGCGGGACGACCTACCAGCTCTACAACACCTCCACCGGCACCAACTGCGCGGTCACGATGAAGACCGCCGACGTCGGAAAGGCGACGCAGGTCTGGGCCACCCTGGAGGTACAGGGGGGCGGTTCCAAAACCGACCGGGGCAACTTCGAGTACTACGCGGGCCCGGTCTTCCTTCCGGCCAAGGGCAAGTGCGTGCGCATCTCCGGCGGCGGCCCCGGCGGCAGCACCAGCACGGGCTGGGCCAACTGCGGATGACCTCCGAGGCGAACGCGGGTAACGCGGTGGGAGGAGAGAAGCATGACGCCGCTCTCCCCCGCTGCCGACCCTGCCGCCGACCGCGCGGCCGGCCGCGCCGCCGACCGGATGCTCGCCGGGCTCCAGGAGCAGGTGAACCGGGCGGGAGAGATCGGGCGACACGCACCCGTGGCCATGGGACGGTGTGGAGCCGCTGCCCGGCCCTTCGAGAGATGAAGAGTGCTGTCTGACGTCCACCTGTTTCGGGGGTTTCAATGATTGGTGGGAAGTTTGTCGCGGGAGTGCTCGCGCTGACCGTCACCGCTCCCGTCCCCGCCTCGGCGGCGGGAGGGGCGGTGGGAGGCGCGGCCGACTGCTCCCCGCCCCGCGGGACGAAGAGCATCAGGGAGTCGTGGGCCCAGCGGCGCTTCAACCTGCCGGAGGTGTGGAAGCTGACCAAGGGCGCGGGGGTGACGGTCGCGATCGTCGACAGCGGCGTGGACGTCACACACCCGCAGCTGACGAAGATGGGAAAGTCGCTGATCGACCTCACCGGCACGGGCGGGGGCGACTGCATCGGGCACGGCACGGAGGTCGCGGGCATCATCGGGGCGAGTGAGATCAAGGGAGTGCCGTTCGCCGGCATCGCGCCGGAGGCCAAGCTGATATCCGTCAAGCACACGAACAAGGACATCGGCGAGGCGGGGTCGCTGGCCCACGCGATACTGCGGGCCGTCCGGCTCGGCGCCGACGTGATCAACGTGTCGGCCAAGGCGTACGACCAGCCCGATCTGAGGAAGGTGGTGAACTACGCCCTGGCCCAGGACGTGGTGATAGTGGCCGCCGCGGGCAACGTCACCAAGGATGACGGCACCTCCCCGCCCGCCTACCCGGCCGCCTATCCCGGAGTCATCTCCGTCGGCTCGGCCAACCCGGACGGCACCAGGGCCTCCTCCTCCAGCACCACCACCCCGGTCTCCGTGCTCGCCCCCGGCGTCGACCTCACCTCCACCTCGCCGGGCAGGGCCTACAGCGAGGGCCTGGAGGGCACCAGCTTCGCCGCGCCGTACGTCGCGGGAGTCGTGGCGCTGGTGCGCGCCCGTCACCCCGGGCTGGACCACCTGGCCGTGCATCGGCGCATCAAGCTGACCGCCGGTGGCGGCTCCGGGGTCGGGACCGGCGAGGGAGTGATCAATCCGCTGCTGGCCGTCTCGGCGATCCTGCCGTCGGAGTCGGTGGCGATCGCTCCGGACGAGGCCGCTCCGCTGCCGGCTGACGCGATCCCACGGGTCCCCGCAGAGGACTCCCATGGGATCGCGGTCGCCGCCTGGGTCGCCCTGTTCTCCCTCTCGCTGGCGCTCCTGGCCGTCCTGGCCAGGGTGGTGACCCCGCTGGGCCACCGCCGGGGATGGCGGCCGGCCCGGATCGAAAGTGGCGGGTGAGAGCGCGATGAGTTTCCTCATCCATCGTTCCCCGGTGAAGGCGGCGAGGTGGGGGTGGCATGCAGACCCGTCGTGACCTCTACCAGGCGCACAAGCTGATGGTCCAGCGCCTGAACATGGCCCTGCTCCAGGGCGAGCCGGACCTGCCCGAATCGCCGATGCGCAGGCTCAACGTGGCGATGTTCTGCGGTGTGCTGGCCGCGGTGCTGGTGACGGTCGGCTTCGGCATAGTCGGGCTGCTCTTCCCCGGTGGCGCGACCGCGCTCACCGAGCCCGGGACCGTGATCGTGGAGGAGGAGTCGGGCGCGGTCTTCGTCTACAGCGCGCCGCGGAAGGAGATGCTCCCGGTCGCCAACATCACCTCCGCCCGGCTGTTGCTACGCGAGCGGGAGGTGACCGTGCGCACCGTCACCTCGGCCTCCCTCGCGGACTTCCAGCGCGGCACGATGGTGGGCATCCCCGGCGCCCCCCAGTCGCTGCCCGCCCCCGGCAAACTGGTCCGTACCCCCTGGTCGGCCTGCGTGGTGGAGGGCGTGGACACCCGCGGCGAGCGCCGGCTGTACACCTCACTGGTCGGCGGCATGAACGTCGGAGGCCGCCCGATCGGGACGGACAGCGCCATGGTCGTCGAGGAGGGGAACGACACCTGGCTGCTCTGGTCGAACCAGCGGATGCTCGTACCGGTCGGCAGCGTGCGGGCGCTGCCGGAGGGCGGGCGCCGCCAGGTCCCCGCGGCCTGGCTCAACGCGCTGCCCGTCGGGGCCGACTTCCGCGGCCCGAAGATTCCCGGCCTCGGCCGCGCGGCCCGCGGGCCCGACGGGAAGCAGTCCGCGGTGGGCCGGGTGTACCGGGTGCCCGCGCTGGCCGGCGGCTCCGAGAAGTGGTACGTCCTGCTCTCCGACGGACTGGCGAGCCTCACCCCCGTCCAGGTCAGCCTGCTGTTGCAGAACCCCGCCAGTAAGAAGGCGTACGGCGACCGGCAAGTGCGGCCGATCGAGACGGACGCCGCCAGCGCGAACGGAATGAAGGTGTCTGCCACCAGCCTGGACTCCGCCGGCCTTCCCACGGTCATGCCGAAGGTCATCACTCCGAATCCGACGGACCCGCTCTGCGCCGTCTACTCCGACGCGGAGCGCGGCTCGACCCGGGCCACGCTGACGATCGAGAGCACCGTACGGATCCCCACGCCGCCCGCAGGCCGGTTCAACCAGGACGCGGCCGACCAGGTGGTGCTCCCGCCCGGCACCGGCGCCCTGGTGGGAGTGCTGCCGGGAAACGACAGGCTGGACTCGGTCCAGTCGCTCTACCTGATCGGAGACCAGGGGCGACGGCACGCCATCCAGTCCCCGGAGGCGCTGGGCAGCCTCGGCTATGCGCTGGAGGACGTCGCCCCACTCCCCGCGCAGCTCAAGCTCCTGATCCCCGAGGGCCCGGTGCTCGACCCCGCGGCCGCGCGGGCACCGGTGCGCGTGGAGCAGCCGCCGACGGCCCGCCTTCAGCAGTAGGACATCCATCGCGCCAATTTTCCCTTTTGTCGACAGATGAGCGGGAAATAATGATCTATTAGGAGCGCAGGTAGATGCGGGAACGCAAGGAGCAGGTATGGCAGATCCGATAGAAGATCTCTTCCGGACGCTCTCCAACGCGATCGCGTCGCTGGGCAGCGACGCGGATCAGCGGCAGCTGACCAAGATGGCCGAGGCCTGCCGCCAGCTCGACCGGGATCTCCAGGGCGTGAACGAGATGCTTCAGCCCACGGCGTACAGACCCCCGGCCGACTGGTCCGGCGCGGCGTCGTCGGCTTTCCAGGATGTGAACAGGAAACAGCTCAGCCCCGAGGAGCGCAGGGCGCTCAGCGAGAACCTCAAAGTCGTCGCCGAGGTGCTCGACGCGGCGGCGGAGGCCAGCCACGAGACCAAGCGCGCGCTGGAAGAACTCATCAAGTCCATCGGGATGTCCATCGCGGCCAGCGTCGCCATCTCCCTCACCGCCGGAGCCCTGGGCGCCTACGTGGCGTGGGCCGCCCGCGCGAACATCGCCGCCAAGGGCGCGGTCGCCACCGGGAGCATCATGATGAGGCTGACCGCGCTGCTGAAGAACCTCGGAACCACCCTGAGGAGCCTGGGGATCGCCGGGGGCAGGAGCAGGGTCGCGAAGGCCTGGACGCTCAACGGGTCCGAGTCGTACACCTTCGGCAAGACCAGCCTGACGGCCCTCTCGAACTACTGGAAGGTGTTCGGCATGTCCTGGGCCGGCGGCTACGCCACGGCGGGCTTCGGCCGGATGCTCAACGGCCAGTCCTTCGTACAGCCTTTCAGCCTCGGATACGCGCAGCTCACCAATGCCGCGGGGATCGCGTCCGCGCTGCCCTTCGGCAGCACGTGGTGGTCCAAGGCGCACGCGGCCCACCCCGCGCGCATGAACTTCGCCGCCGGTGTCACGGCCGGGGCGCTCCCGTCCCCGGTGAACGACATGCTCCAGGGTGGGAAGTCCGCCGGGGAGATGGCGAAGAACTTCGCGACGTTCGGGCTCGTGTCCGGAGGGTTCAACGCCGGGATGGGAGGAGCCCTGGGCAAGACCGGCATCACCGATCCGAAGCTGGTCATGGGCATCGGTTCCTTCTTCGGCCTGATCCCGGGTACGGCTCTCCGCGGCGCCCCCGAGCCCTTCGGGGTGCCTCTCGCCCCGGCTCCGGAACCGCTGCAGATACCGGAGAACCCGTTGCAGTCGAGGCCGACGAAGCCCTGACCTCGGTCACGCCGTACAGGTCACGCCGTACGGAAGGTCTCGCCCGCGGGAACCTTCCGTACGGCCGGCGCCGTCGGCTCAGTAGGGCTCGCGCCCCACGTCCCTGACCCTGGCCTCCCGCTCGTCCATGGAGCGGCCGAAGGCGTCGGAGATCTCCTTGAACGGGTCGGTGAGCTCCTCCGTGGACAGCCCGGAGGGGCCGAGAACGTCACGCAGCACCTGCTCCCGCTTGTAGTCGCCGTCTTGCTGCGCCCGCCGTACGGCGAGCGTCACCTCCTCGGCCAGGTCCTGGCTGCCCATCTCCATCACCCGGGGATCGAGCCGCACCTCCAGCAGGAGCCCGGCCGCGCCGGTGCGCGCGCGGACCCTGCCGTTCGCGCTCTCGCCCTCGCCGGTGACCTCGTCGAGCTCACGTCGCGCGACCTCCGCACGGTATCTCACCTGCTCGGCGTCCTCGACCAGGCGGTCCAGATCCTCGAAGCGGAAACCGCCGGGAGAGGAGTTGAAGGGAAACACATGTCCTCCTTGTGATCATCGGCCGGTCGAGGTCAGAACATGCCCAGGACGCCGCCGCTGGGCTGCTTGGCGCCCCCCAGATCCAACGAGGGGGTGAGGCTGCCGGACTGGTAGTCGAATCCCAAGCCCGCGTAGTCGGGCGTCTTGTCGGTCACGGCCTCCAGGCCGGGGAGCAACTGTGCCTGGGTCGCGCTGTACATGTTCACGATGCCGAAAACCGCGGTGGCGGCGAGAATCACCTTCATCTTCGTCCTGACCAGCGCCACAAGGCCCTGGCCGATGCTTCTGAGTGCCTGGTGTATCGCGATCTGCGCGCTCACCCTCATCGCGGGAACGAACGTGGTGGCCAGGGCCACGGCCGCCAGATAGGCCATGATCTGCGCGGACCAGAACACCACCTGGGCACCGACGTGGAAGATGAGCGCGGCCTGCTCGACGGTGTCACCGGCACTGACCCGGTGGTTCTCGAGCTTGGCCGTCTCCTCAAGGAAGGCGGCCGAGGAGGAATCGAACAACTCGCGTGCCTCGCCCTTCCATCCTCCGGCCTCGGCCAGCGCCCTCAGGCCGGTTATCGTGGCCTTCAGGTCGTTGAGATCCACGGCCTCGCCCCCCAGCTTCGAGTCACGCCACTGCTCGGCGAGCCTCTGCATGCCGCCGGGATCGGAAATCATGGTGCCGATCATCACGGCGATGCTCTTCGCGATGGGGGACATGAGCACGACCTGAAGGCCACGATAACCGGCCTGAGGGCGCTGGCCGAGGCCGGAGGAT
>NZ_JBEXUE010000098.1:0-25764 GCF_040614275.1 Streptosporangium sp. NPDC006013 | reverse complement strand
CTTGAGTCCTGCGCAAAGATCGTGCCCCCGCTGGTCGGCCGGGAGAGTTGATCGCTGCTGGGATGTCGTACCCATCCGCCAGGGTGTGAGCACTGAGGATGTCCCGCAGTTCGTGGAACTTGAAGAGCGATCCCGCGGTCAGGCGACATTCTCGTTGTAGCAGTTTGAAGTGGCGTTCTGGGGCGTGACGTGCCGTTCGAGCGCGACTCTGAACTTGGGCAGGTGCAGGAAGCCGTTCACACGGCGAAACTGCTTGGAGGCCTCGGCCATGCCAGCCGCGCACCAGCGCAGGGCCATCTGCCCGTTCTTCCAGTTCTTGACGTTGACGGCATGGTCGCGGCAGATGGAGATCATCGACTCGATCGGGTTGGTCGAGCGCAGCGTACGCGCCAACGTCGGCGGCACCTGCAGCCGCAAGACGGTCAGCGTCCGTCCATGCCTTCCCGCAGTGAGGCCGCCGCGCCGGGATACTTCATGTCCAACTCGGCGGCTAGGAGCGTGTCAGCGTGGTAAGCCTCACGCATCCGCTTCTCCGCCACCGCGCGCAGCTTCTCAGGAGGCTTGTCTCGGACGTTTCTGATTTTGTGCAGCCGGCAGCGCTGGATCACAGGATGGTCGAACACATCCAGCACCGCGCGGCGCAGTGCTTTGGAGCCGTCCAGGACGACCAGGATCGGGCGAGTGACGTCCAAGCCGCGCTCACGCAGGCCGACGATGAGCTCACGAGCCAGCGTGGCGTTCTCGGTGGAGCCCTCCACCAGCGCCGGCGGGTACTTGTCCCGTCAATGCCGATCCCGAGCGCCACGATGCAGGTGTGCTCACCGAAGTGCACACCGTCCAGCATCAGGGCTGCCAGATCCAGCTCAGATAGGTCGGCGCTCATCATCTCGGCCAGGGCACGCTCGGTGGCGGCGACGAACCGCCGCGAGATCGCCGACTTGGAGGTGCCGGTGGACGCCTGCTCCACACTGGTTCCGACCGGTTCCAGGCCGAGCCGGTAGCGGCGAGTCGACAGTTTGCCGAGCATCTTGCCCAGTGCCATCTCGTCCAGGATCTCGGTGGAGGAGAACAGTTCATAGGTCGGGATCGCGATCTCGCCGGTGCCATCGGCGGCGCGTACCCGTGGGCGGCGGATCGGCAGTCTGCGCCCGCCCAGCACCACCGATCCGGCGTCGTGGCCGTGCCATACCGCGCTGCGGTCAGGGTTGTGCTTGCCGCGCGGGCCGCACAGGGTGCTTACGTCTTCTTCCAAAAGCGCGAACATCACCGCCAGTCCGGACTGCACGGCCAGTGCGAGCAGGCCATCCTTCATCGAGGCGGCGATGTGCTCCATGGCCATGTTCACGGTGTGTGGGACGGCCACGTCTTCGGCGGCTTGCCGGGCATGCCGGCGCTTGGTCTGGCAGGTCTTACTCACGGTCCCCGTCTCCTTGCTCGGAGTGATTTGGCGATTGCCCGAGACCTACCAACAGGTAAGCCCTGAGGCGGGGACCACCACTTCAAGTTCTACGAGCTACGGGACAACCTCGCACCGGGTCGCGCTTCTGGCCGCGGTGGCCGCCTGGCTGACGGTGCGCCGCCGCGCCGCCCGCCGCCGGATGGCGCGCACGCCGCTCACATCGCCGGCGGCACCAGACCGACCCTGACGTGCGGCTAGGGCCTGTACGGACTTCGGATCTTCAAACGGGTTGAAGGCTTCGGATTCACAAGATGGCCCCGCGTAGATGAAGGTCGGCCAGTACCAGGCCGTGCGGCAGGCTCAGGACGAGCGAAACGAGGCCCGTGCCGCGGCCGCGATCACCGAGGCCCGGCTACATGAGGCGCAGGAGGCCCAGCGGCGCATCGACCATGCAGTCCAGCGGAGCCGTCCACCGGCTGCTCACCGACCGCGAACAGCCATCGACAGGCGGCGGCTGAACCTCGCCGACGCCGAAAGAGCGCGGCCTGGAACTGCTTCGGCGACAGCGGGTGGTCACCGGTGCCGATGACGTCAGGACCACTCGGGGCCGTCGAAGGGGTACTCGCCCGGCCGCCACACCGCGAATGTCAGGTCGCCGTTGATCTGGCCGATTCCGCGGCGATGTGGCCAAGTAGGTGGCCAGTTCGGGGAGATGTGGCCAGGATGATGATCGGGTGAGCGGCGTGTTCACTGGATGTGGTCGAACGGTTTCGAGGCGACGTACGTCGGCGTGGATGGCGTTGAGCGCCGGGTCATGAACAGCGGCCAGATCAATCCGGAACTGACAGTTTGAGCCGGATGGCTCCTTCGCGGTCGATCCGGTCGAGCGATTGGCCCGCACTCCACCGCGGCGGTCGGCCCCGCGCATTGTTAGGATACGACTGTATCCATTCGGGAGATGAGGTCACCATGCGCATGCCTGACCGGCCGTCCGCCTTCACCAGCGACTCCGCCCGTGACAAGTACCACGCCGTCTATGACCGAGTGCTCGGCGAGCTGTGGCCGGTGCCGGTGGACGCCCTCGACGTCGAGACCCGCGCAGGCAGCGTGCGGATCCACCGGGCCGGGCCCGCCGAGGGGGATCCCGTGGTGCTCCTGGCCGGTGCCGGCGGGAACGCGCTGGCCTGGTACCGCTACATCGAGCCGCTGGCGCGCACGCGCCCGGTTTTCGCCGTCGACCCGCTCGGCGAGCCCGGCCGCTCGGTTCAGAGGCGGCCGCTCGCGACCGGTGCCGAGGTCGGCGGCTGGGTCACCGACGTACTGGCCGCGGTCGGAGCCGAGCGCGCGCACGTGGCGGGTTTCTCCGCCGGCGGCTGGGCCGCGGTGGAACAGCAACTCGGCGGGGGCGGCCGGGTCGCGGCGCTGACGCTGGTGGACCCGGGCGGCTTCGCGCCGTTGCCCAGGCGGTTCATCCGCTGGGCCCTCGCCGGCGCCATCGCCTCCATGCTTCCCCGTACGTTGCGACACCGCATGGCCAACGTAGTGGACAACGGGGTGCTGCGCGAGGATGGGCTGGTGGAGCTGATGCGGGCCGGCTGGTCCTTCCGCCGACGTGTGCCCATCCCGCCCGCCTACACCGACGAGCAGATACGCGAGGTGTCCGTGCCCGTGCAGGTGCTGCTGGGCGCCCGCAGCGCACTGCTCGACGCGCAGGCGCTGGCCGCGCGGCTGGCCGACATCGCGCCGTCCTGGCGCGTGGAGATCGTGCCCGGCACCGGACATTCGCTGCCCGTCGAAGCTCCGGACTTGGTCGCCGAGCGGATCCTCACCTTTCCCAGCCAGGCGCGGCCCGGGAGCACACCTCCGAAGCACGGCACGAACAACAGGTAGGAAACGGGCATGCCCCGACAGGTGGATCATGATGAGCGGCGGCGCCAGTTGACCGAGGCGCTGCTGCGCATCGCCAGCACCCGCGGCCTGCAGGCGGTGTCGATGCGTGAGATCGCCGCCGAGGCCGGGGTCTCACTGCGCGTCGTCCAGTACTACTTCACGAACAAGCAGGCCCTGCTTGAGTCCGGCCTCACCGAGCTGGGTGCCCGCATGGACCGCCGGGTCAAGCAGCGGGCCGCCGCCATGGGCGAGCTGACACCACGAGGCGTTTTCGCCGCCGTCCTCGGCACGATCCTGCCCTTCGATGAGCAGAGCACACTGGACTCTATGGCCTGGACCGCCTACTACACCGCCGCCCTTACCGACCCGGCGCTCGCCGCGGTCGGGCTCACCCTGCCCAACGCACTGGAAAACTTCCTCACCGTACGGTTGACCGCCGCACAGCAGGCCGGGGACATCGCCCCCGATCGTGACCCGCGTACCGAAGTCGCCGGCCTTCTGGCTCTCGCCAACGGCCTGACCTCCAGCGTCCTCAGTCAACAGCGTAGCCACGAGGCCGCCACCAAAATCATCGACTACCACCTGGACCGCCTGTTCGGACCGGCGATCTCTTGATCCACGGCACCTCTGATCAGGGAAAATTCTGCTCGTTTGGGGCTGGCGGCACGTTTGTCAGGTCATCGTTGATGTGGCCGATTCCGAGGAGATCCGGCCAAGTAGGTGGCCAGTCCTCGGAGATGTGGCCACGATGACTAAGTGAGTGCGGATTCGCTGGATGTGGCCAGCAGGTTCGATGTGGCCTATGTGGATGCGGACGGCGTCGAACGGTCGGTGAAGCTGGAGGAGCTGAGCCGGGTGAAGCTGGAGGCGGCTCGTCCAGTCCGGTCGTTTCCGTCATACGCGGGGCAGCGGAACTATCCGGGCTGGTACTGGTCGGCAACGATGGGCCGCCTGGTTGGGTTCGAGTCGTGGGTTGAGCGGGACCACCTGATCGCGATCGACTTCGATCCTGTGGTGACAGCGGTTGCGTCACAGCCGTTTTGGCTGCGATGGAGCGTCGATGGCCGACTACGCAGACATGCTCCTGATTTCTTCGTCCGGGTGGCCGGGGGCGGGGTGCTGGTGCTGGACTCACGGCCGCTGGACCGGATCGGTGAGAGTGACCGGGAGGCGTTCCAGGCCACGCAGCAGGCGTGTGACCTGCTGGGATGGCGGTATGCGGTGTGGGGCACGATGAATGGGGTGGTGGTGGCCAACCAGCGGTGGTTGGCGGGTTACCGGCATCCGCGGTGCATGGATGAGGCGGTCGCGGCCCAGTTGCGTGAGGTGTTCGCCCAACCGCTTGCCCTGATGGACGGGGCCGAGCTGGTCGGGGATCCGATCGCGACGCTGCCGGTGCTGTTTCACCTGATGTGGCGGCACGAGCTGGAGGCGGATCTGTCTTTGGTGCTCAGCGACCGCAGCATCGTGAAGGCGGCCATGGGGGCAGGGGGCCGTCGTGGTTGACCGGCCGGTGCTGCGCATCGGCGACCGGGTGCGGTTCGAGGGCGCCGAGCACCAGGTGGTGGCATTGTCCGGCAACGCGGTGCGGTTGTTGTCGACGGCGAACGAGGCCAGCGTGGTGCTGGCGCCGTATCTGCAGGCTGCGCCGGACTTCGCCGTCTTGGGCGGGGGAGATCAGGGCGACGGGCGCGTGGCGCGGGTGCCGCCGCTGGGGTTGTTGGCCACCTTGCCAGAACAGGTGCTGACGGCTGCCCGGGAATGGGAGCGGCATCTGGTGGAGGTGGAGACCGGGCTCCCGCTGGGCGCACCCGAGGGAACACAGCCTCGTCCGGAGTACGACCCGGTGCTGCATTCTCTGGTCGAGCGGGAGCGCGCCAAGGCAGAGGAGTTGTGCAGGGCGGGGACGAAGGCGAGTGTCCGGACGGTCCGGCGGATGCGTGCTCGCTACCGTGATCAGGGGTTATGGGGGCTGGTCGACACCCGATACGCACGGCGGGCCAAGCCGACCGGGAACGTGGATGCCCGTGTGGTCGAGGCCGCGGCCCGGGTGATCGACGCGCAGACCAGCACGTCGACGGGCACCAAGGGCAGGGTGATCAGCCAGATCAAGCAGGGTCTGGAAGAGGAGTATGGGCCCGGGACAGTGCCATTGCCGGGGAAGACGACCTTTTACAAGCTGGTGGATGTGCTGGCGGCGGGGAAGCACACTTTCGGGTCGGCGACCACCCGCCGCCAGATGGCCAACCGCCCTGAGGGCGCGTTTACCGCGACCACCGCGTCCCGGCCCGGCGAGCAGGTCCAGATGGATGGCACTTTGCTGGATGTGATGGCGGTGATGGACGATGGGGTGATCGGCCGTCCCGAGCTGGTCGCCGCGGTTGATGTCGCCACCCGGACCATCTGCGCTGCGGTGTTACGCCCGGTCGGTGCGAAGGCGGTGGACGCGGCGTTGCTCCTGGCGCGGATGATGACGCCGGAGCCGATGCGGCCCGGCTGGGATGAAGCGCTGGCGATGAAGGCCTCCAGGATCCCGCATCAGCGGCTGGTGAGCATCGACACGCGGCTGGAGTTGGCGGCGGCCAAGCCGGTCATAGCGGCTGACACCGTGGTGATTGACCACGGCAGGGTGTTCGTGTCGGAGGTGTTCCTACGTGCCTGCGACACCCTCGGCATCTCGGTGCAGCCCGCCCATCAGCAGACCGGCACCGACAAGGCGATCATGGAGCGGACGTTCGAGTCGATCAACACCCTGTTCTGCCAGCACGTGGCCGGCTACACCGGCCGGGATGTCACCCACCGCGGCGCCGATGTCGATGAGCGAGCGGTGTGGTCACTACCTGACCTGCAGGAACAACTGGACGAGTGGGTTGTTGCCGGGTGGCAGTCGCGACCGCATGAAGGCTTGCGCCACCCATTCACCCCTGACCAGCCCGCCTCCCCCAACGACGCATACGCTGCCCTGGTCACGGCTGCGGGCTACATCCCGATCGCGTTGTCGGGTGAGGACTACATCGAGTTGCTGCCGGCGGAGTGGCGGGCGATTGGGGATGGCGGAGTGCAGATCAACTACCGCACCTATACCTGCCCCGAGCTGCGCGCCTACAGCCACTACCCGTCGCCGATCACGGCCAAGGGCGGTCGGTGGGAGGTTCATTACGACCCTTACGACGTCACCCGGGTCTGGATTCGCAACCACTACCGGGGCGGGTGGATCATGGCGCCGTGGCGTCACGCGTCCCTGGTGGCGCAGCCCTTCGCCGACTTCACCTGGAGGCACGCCCGCAAGATCGCCGCGCAGCGCGGGGTAGACGCCACCAACGAGACCGCCGTCGCGGTGGTGCTGGCCGCGTTGCTGCGGCGGGCTGGGCAGGGCCCCGATCCGACTGAGCGGGCCTTGGCTCGCACCCGGGCCGCCGCGGCGGTCCGCAATCACCTGCCGCCTGACCTGCTGCCCACGCTCACGGCCAGCACCATCGCGGCCGATGAGATCACTGAGCAGGCCGATGCGGAATCCGTAACAACCGCAGAGTCATCGGCCGCTGGACACCCTGCCAACCGGAAGGCCCGGCGAGCGCGGGCAGCCCAGATGACCGATCGAGACGCCGACGAAAGCGACGAGGACGAGCCGTTACAGGGCACGGTCGTCGGATTCGGACTCTTCGATCCCTTCGCTGACGACCAGGAGGGCCTGGCCCGGTGAGCAGCGACTACCAGCCACCGGAGAGATCGCCGGTGACGCAGCCGGAGATGGAGATCTTCGACGACCTGGGCCAGCACTCGCTGGCGACCAGGGAGGGCTTCACCGCATTCACCTCCCAGGGCATCATCGAGCCGCCCGAGCTGCTGTCGGCCGCTGACCTGATCGCGTTGACCGACCCTGAGCTGGATATCTACAACGACGTCCGGCAGCGGTTCCACAGTCAACTGCTGCTGGTCGCCACCCCCGACATCATGCGAGTCACAGCGGTCGGACAGAAACTGATCCGCAACAACCGCGGCAAGCAGCTCGGCCGCAAGGGGCTGGCGGTGGTGGGCGCCGCCGGCACCGGCAAGTCGACCTGCATCACCCAGCTCGGCAAGAAGCACCAGATCGACCAGCAGCGTCGTGCTCCCGGCTTGCAGGGCCGGATTCCAGTGGCCTACATCGTCGCCCCGCACGAGGCCACTCCGGTCAAACTGTCGCTGGAGCTGGCGGCCTTCCTCGGCTTGCCGGTGAACCGGTGGGACGGCGAGCCCTACATCACCCGCGCCGTGGTGTCGGTGCTGCGCAAGGTCGGCTGCGGCCTGGTCCTGGTTGATGAGATCCAGCGAGTGGAGCTGGGCACCGCCGACGGCGCCAAGGCCGCCGACTACCTGAAATACCTGTTCGACAGCATCCCGGCCACCTTCGTGTTCGCGGGCACCCCCGACCTGACCCTGTTCGACGGGCCCCGCGGACAGCAGTTCGCCAGCCGATTCAAGACCATCACCACCACCGCGTTCGGCTACGGCCTCAAGGCCCACCGCGAACTCTGGGACAAACTGGTGGTGAGCATGGAAGAACCCCTCCGGTTGCACAAGCATCGCCCCGGGATGCTTTTAGAATACGCCCACTACCTGCACAGCCGCACCGGTGGCATGATCGGCAGCCTGGACCAGCTCATCCATGACGCCGCCAACGACGCCATCGCCGACGGCACCGAGAAGATCACCAAGAAGCATCTGGACGAGGTGCTGTTGGACACCACCGCTGAACAACAGTATTCCCCTGTCCCGCACCCGCGCCCCGCCACCGCTGGCATGGCCGCCCGGCGAAGGGGCCGGCCATGAAACTCTGGCAGGCGCCGGCCCGGACGCTCCCGATTACCATCCGTCCGATCGGTGGCGAGACCATCCCCTCCTACGCCCGCCGCCTGGCCGAGGCCAACGACCTGTATTCCACAGTCATCTTGCGCGCGATCGGTGAACACCGTTACGGCACTGGCCGCCACCTGTTCCGTCATGATGCCTGTCTCAACGACCAGGCCGCCGACCGGCTGGCCGTCTTCGCCGGGATGCCCCGCGACCGCCTTCGCCGTGCCCTTCCCGCTCTCAGTCAGGGTCTGCCCGCTTACCAAAAGCCTCTGCCGATGGACCGTCCGGCCGTCTACACCTATACCCCGATCCCCAACCCTCGGCCCGCCTGCCACCACTGCCAGATCCGCAACGCCGTCAACCCAAACCCGCCCACCGTGCTGGTTCGCACCACCGATCCACGATCACCGCTGATTTGCTACCGTCACCGTCGCTGGCTGGGCAACTTGGCCGACACCACCCAGTACGACCTGCGCCATGCCGACGAAATCATCACGGCAGAACGACGCTACCAGCGGCTCCTCGCCGGTCGTCGTGACACAGGGTGGGTCAGCGACCTCCTGATCACTGCATGGAACATCACCCAAGCCTGGGCCACGCACCCGCCCATCCGACTCCCCACTGTTGTCAAGTGGTGGCGAGCCCGAGCCGTCGCCTTAGGCATTCCCGACGCGCCCCGACAGCCCATCGTGACTTTTCCTGAAGCCGTCACGCTCACCGAGATTCTCACCAACTTGGACTGGAGACAGCACGTCGCTATGGCCGAGGACTACGACCTCGGACGCTTCTACCAGCACATCACTCGCAGCCTGGGAGAAACCCACCCACAAAGTGCACAGGCCACACACCGGATCATTTGGGGACAACGTGATGCGCTCACCTACTGGGTCGCCGCCCATCGTCACCGGTTCCGTGACCTCCGCCTGCGGCATCAAGCCGAGCAACGTCGACAGTGGGTTCCCAAGCCTTTTCCAGAAAAGGGCCACTTCAGATGAACAGCTCGCCCTCCAATCCGTTCAGCGAGAACTGGCCAACAGCAGGTCAGAGGCGTTAACGATGGCCAGATCCATCTGGAACTGACAGCGAACTCCGGGCGGTCGATGAAGCCCATGAGCATTGCGATCTCCGGTCCGTCCGCTATCTCGGAGGGATCCGGTTTGATCACCACCGAGCCGTGTCCGAAGTCGAGGACGAGTCCGGTCTCGGTGCCTTCGGTCACGGCTAGCACGGGGCGTCCGATCAGGTCGCACAGCATGTCCCGGTAGCCCGGCTCTCCCATCGATCCGTTCGTGGAACCCACGCTGACCCGTGGCCAGGTGAACAGCGAGAGCTGGGGCCCGTCGAAGTCCAGCTGGACGTAGTCGCGGACGAAGATCACTGATGACATCTCCTCGCCGATCAGGGCATGCAACAGGGAATCGGTCACGATGAGACCTCCACGGGCCGAGAGAGGGGCAGGTGCACGTCGTATTCTCCTCGGCCGATCAAGCAGAGCCCGCCCGCGGCCCGCGACCTGGCCGCCGTCCTGTGGGCGGTCAGCCTGCACCTCGATCACCGGGCCGGTGAGGAGCTTGACGCCTCTCCCCCGCCTGGCGATGCCTCGGCCGAGAGCCTGTAGTCGCGCCGCTCGCCACGGGGTGCCGTTACCGGTGCTGAGCATCAGCCTGCTGTTCAGCGCTTGGCCGCCGCCTGCGGCCTGCGGGTCGACGCACTCATCACCGACGTCAATGACTACCTCACCCCAACTGGAGCCCGGTGGCTGAGCTCACCGGGCCTCCGGGTACCCGAATCCTGCCCAGATATCCGGATCTCGGACAGTCGGAGCACTGAGTGGCGCTCTCCGGGTCACACAACCCCGAAGGTCTCTTATGTCGGCACTGTGCTGTTCGTCCGCCAGTAGCCCTCTCAGCGTGTCGCTTTTACGCCGACGCGACATATGATCGTGGACTCTTTGTCGGCGATCGCCCAACTTGTCACCTGGACGGCATGGTCCCCATTCATCCCGCCAACGCGCAGGTCGTGATCCGGCCGGCGGCCCGGAACCCTCGCCTCGGACCGGGATTCTGCCAACTTGGCTGAGCGCATCTGGGCTGGCCATGCTTGATCAAGTTGTCAGTGCGCAGCTCACGGCCTCGCCTGATGACATCTTCACCGAACGCCAACACCTCGTGCCGACGCCCCGTGGCAGCACGCCCACCCCGACGATGCCCTATTCCCGGCCCGCGCCCTTCTGGAGCAGGTCGTCGACGACCACGGCCTGGTATGCACGGTGGAAGCCCCCCACACCGAAGTGCATGATCCCCAGGCGAATCGAGTCACGATCGTATCCGGGCACCGTCAGCGCTGAATGCGACGCCGCGATCTGCGCCAGCTTCTTCCCCGCGAACATCAGGGTTCTGCTCGTCTCGTCCTGCTGGGTCATGTGATCGGTCCTTTCGCTCGTGCACGGATCCGCGATGGGCGGAACCGGCGACTTGCCCTGCCCCTGGGGCAGAGATATTGACTGATGTGCGACTGTGGAATCGTTGCGAGGAGAGAGCCATGGCGTGGAGCACGCGAGAGATCGCCGACTTGGCCGGCACCACCCAAAAGGCGGTGCGCTACTACCATGCCATCGGACTGCTGGATGAGCCGGACCGCGGCTTCAACGGATACAAGCAGTACCAGGTTCCCCACCTGCTCCGGCTGATCCAGATCACGACCCTGGCCGAGCTGGGCATGCCGCTGTCGCGGATCGCCGAGGTCGGCGACGGCGGGGCCGACGAACTCATCGACGAGCTCGACGCGGCGATCGCCCGGCTCCAGCGCAACCGCGAGCGCCTGGTGCTGCTGCGCTCGCACGGCGTCAGCTGGCAGGTGCCGGCCGATCTCGCCGAGGTGATCGACGGCGTCGCCGAAGCCGACCGCGGTGTCGTCGCCATCGCGGCGCGCGTGCTCGGCGACGACGCGGTCGCAGGTCTGCACGAAGTGCTGGAACAGCGCGACACCACCGACGAGGAGCTCGACGCACTGCCCGAAGACGCATCCGATGCCGACATCGAGGATCTCGCGCAGCGCTTGCACCGGGCTCTTCTCGGCTCCGGTCCGGCATTCCCCGCCGTGATGCCGGCCGGGCAGGGTGGGCCTGTGCCGGCCCACCTCGCCCAGGACGCGATCGCGGAGGCGTTCCTGGAGCTGTATCGGCCGGTGCAGCTGCGCGTGCTGGTCCGGCTCGCCAAGTTGGTGCAGGCCGGCGAGGAAGCACCCGGTCACGCGGGGAATGCCTCAAGGAAGAGGTAGGTGGAGTTGAACACCACGTGGATGACGATGGCCGGCCAGATCGACCTCGTGTAGCGCAGCATCAGTGAGGCAAAGACGCCCACGATGAAAGCGTTCACCATGACCCCGTTGACACCGTGCGCGACGGCGAATACGGCCGAGCTCAGGATGACGGCGACGGGGGTGCCCCAACGGAAGAGGACGTTGGCGAGCACGCCACGGAAGAGCGCCTCCTCGCCGATGGGTGTCAGGATGCCGCCGAGCAGGATGATGCCGGCGAAGGCGAAGACGCTGGAGCTTCCCGCAGCGCGGTAGTCGGCCTGCACGTCGTCGGAGCCTGGGAAGACCGGCTCCAGCAGAGGGAACGTCACGAGGGTCAGGGCCACGCATCCCGCGGCGATCAGCACTGCCAGCAATAGCCATTTCGGGTGGACCCTGCGGAACCCGAAGGCGCGCACGTCTCGGATCCGTAGCAGAACCGCCACCGCGAAAGCACACAGCGGCGCGAGACCCGAGAGCGCGAACTGCGCGAGACCCGAGACGACGACACCCCCCGGGAGGGTGAACACCACGAGCGACCCCACGGCGTAGAACACCAGCGCGGCAAGAGTGGCGATCCCGAGCTCAGGCCATCCGGGACGGGTCACGCGGATTCTGGCCGATCTGGCCTCGGTGGAAGGTGCTGTTCCGGGGGAATCCTCCGTGCCGGTGCGGGGTGTGCGTTGCTCGCTCATCGAGGCTCCGTCTCGTCGCCCGGACGGGCGATCCGCCTGGGTGACCCGAGTCTCGACTCTGCCCTCGGGGCGAAGTCAAACGGCGACGACTACGAAAGTATGACTTCGACCGGACCATGATCAACAGCTTCCTCGAGTGCGTGCACACCGGCACCCGGCCCCAGTCCGAGGGACAGGTCGGCATCCGCACGACGCAGATCGTGGATGCGGCGCGAGAGTCGGCGCAGACCGGCCGCACCGTCAGGTTTCCTTTGTGAGCGAAGCAGCACCGGGCGACGCCAGGAGCCCCGTCGGCGCCGACCATTCTGGCGGAAGCATCGCCGGCCGCGGGTTGGTACTCCGAGGGCGAGAAATGGGTTACGTCCGAATCCGCACAGCGGCCGAGTGCGCCCTCTCGTCAGGGTCGTGACCCACGGCAGGCGGCTAGAAGCGCGTTGGCCTTCGTGACACGCATCTGAGCCAAACTGCTCATGGCTCAGACGACGAGCTCCGGATCGCCGCTCACCAGCCGTTCAGGTGTCCGCGCCCGTGAACTGCGCGGCATACAGCGCGCGGTACGCGCCTCGCGCGGCAAGCAGCTCCTCATACGTGCCCTGCTTCACGATGTCGCCCGCCTCCATGACGAGGATGAGGTCTGCGTCGCGAATGGTGGAGAGGCGGTGGGCGATCACGAAGCTCGTGCGCTCGGCGTGCAGGGCCGACATGGCCTTCTGCACGAGCTGCTCGGTGCGGGTGTCGACTCCTGCAGCACAATTCCGGTGCGCGAGCGCAGATCGTCGCGGGTCATCCTGGCCGTGTCGACGCCGTCGAGCAGGATGCGGCCGGCGTCGAACTCGTAGAACCGCATGATGAGGTTCACCAGCGTCGTCTTTCCGGCGCCGGTCGGCCCGACAATTGCGATCGTCTGACCGGGCTCCGCCGTGAGCGAGAGTCGGGTGATGAGCGGCTTCTCGGGCAGGTAGCGGAACGAGAGGTTCTCGAACACGAGCCGGCCGCGCGAGGCGGGGCCGGGCGACTCGGCCGGCACGGCGTCCGGGGTCTGTTCCTCGGCGTCGAGCAGGACGAACACGCGCTCGGCCGAGGCGACTCCGGATTGCAGCAGGTTGACCATCGAGCCGAGCTGGGTGAACTGCCGGGAGTACTGGAGGCCACCTGCAGGCCGCCGACGACGGCGATGACGACGTAGACGAGGTTTCCGACGAACATCATGGCTGGCAGGATGACGCCCGAGACGAACTGCGTCCCGAAGCTCGCTCGAAAGAGCTGCTCGTTCTTCGCTCGGAACACCTCGGCCGTCTCACGCTGGCGGCCGAACACCTTGATCAGGGCGTGGCCGGTGAACGCCTCCTCGATCTGCACGTTGAGCTGCCCGGTGTGCTTCCACTGGTCGACGAAGAGCTTCTGTGAGCGTTTCGCGATGACCACCGTGATGAGCACCGTCAGTGGGATAGAGATGAGCGAGACCAGCGCGAGCAGCGGCGAGACCACGAACATCATCACCACGACGCCCACGATCGTCAACGGTCCTGTTCTCGCCCTACATGCAGCTCAGAAGGGTACTTCCTCCCGATGTCTCACCTGAGCCTGCCAAGGAGGGGAGCGACGTGGACATGATGCCCGCGGTAGTCTCTCGCTACGTTCAGCTGTTCCGATGGGGCTGCGGGTGGGGCCTGGCCGGTCAGGTCGCGCTCTGCTGGTCGTGGTCACGGAGCATGCGCATGACGGTTGCCGGCGAGGGGTGCCGGCCCTTCTTCGCGCCGCTGGTGATGACGAGCCGCGCGGCGATGTCGCGCGGGCTGAGGTCTTGGCCGCGCAGGTGGAGGGCCATGGAGAGCATGTGGTCGTCGGTGACGCCGGCGCCGCCGATGGCCTTGCCGCGGGCGCGGGCGGACTCGTGGCCTTCCAAGGTGCGGTCGCGGATGTATTCGCGTTCCATCCCGGGCAGGGCCGCCAGCACGGTGAACACGACGCCGGAGGGGTCGTGTGAGCCTTGCAGTTCCCCGGTGAGGAACTCCAGGCCGACGTCGGCCGCCCGCAGTTCTTCGGCGAGGGTGGCCAGGTCGATGCCCCGGCCGAGCCGCTTGTGCTCGTGGACCACGAGGGTGACCGCGACGCCGGAGGCCCGCAGCTCCCGGGCCAGGGCGACGGCCCGTTCGAGTTCGGGCCGCCTCGTTGCGCGGGTGGAGATCTTCTCGGAGAAGATCCGGGTGACGCCGGCCTTGGTGAGGGAGTCAAGCTGGGTGTCCAGGGACCGGCGCAGGGTGGAGGCGCGGGCGTACCCGATCCGTACGTGCCCGGTCGGCTCGACGCCTGCTGCGGGGCGGGGCAGTTCGGTCCAGGCCGTCCCGGGCTTGCGCACGGCCGGGGTGGGGACGTTCAGCGCTTTGGCCAGCGAGGGCACGAGCCGGAACCGGGCGTGTGGTACTGGATGGCGACCTTGCCCTTGGCGGTGCGGCATGGCGAGCCGGCCGGGGCGGCGCAGGAGGACATCGGGCAGTCGCGGGATTCCACTCGCTGGAAGTCGCCGGGCACCGCCCAACTGTTTCATGGGTACGTTTCATGAATCAAGCTGTTTGCATCGACCTATGAAACATAGAATCCCCTGGACGGAGCAAGGCGCGAGCCGTGTTTCATGTGTCTCCCGTTTATGAAACAACTCTCAAGGTACCCGACTGGAAATTCCGCTACCGGCCGTTTTCGCAGGCCAGCAGCTTCAGAGAACACGGTCCAGGAGGCGACGTACGTGACTGGCCCTTGACCAGGCCGCAGCCCTCGTCGGATCCCGGAGAACGCGTCCTCAGCCGACCAGGACCAGATTGCGCACGTTTTTGACGGCCTCCTCACGGGAGGTGTCGGCAATCGGCTTGAACTGCTCCAGCGCGGGGACAGAATGCGCGAGCGTCATCTCGACATGCACGAACTCGAGGTTGCGGTCCAGGCCGATCTGCTCCAGCAGAGCTCGCAGGTAGGGCATCTGAAAGTCGTAGCGCTCGCGAGGGGTGCCCGGGCCGTACGCGCCACCCCGGGCGGTCACCACGATCGTCCGCTTCCCGGTCAGCAGGCCCTCGCTCATCGGCTCCTGAATCATGTGTTCCTTGACCGTGACCCGGTCGAACCACGTTTTCAGCACCGACGGGATCGAGTAGTTGTACATGGGCACACCGAGCACGATGGTGTCGGCCGCGCGGAGCTCCTTGATCAGCGGCTCGGAGACGGACCAGGCACGGCGCTGGTCCTCGTTCAGCCCCTCCTGGAGCAGCAGGCCGGCGACCACCGAAGCCTCGTCGACGTGGGGGATCGGCGAAGCGCCGAGATCCCGGTACACGTACGTGTGATCGGGGTTGGCCTGGCGCCATTCCTCGGCGAAGATCCCGGTGATCTCCCTGGTCACCGAGCCGTCCTGGCGCATGCTGCAGTCGATGTGGAGCAAGGTCGGCATGGCTGTCCCCTCATGGGTACGGTGAAGGATACGGGGTCGGAAGGTGCGGGGGACGGATCAGCGATGTGCGCGCAGTGCGGCCAGCAGCCATTCGAAGGCCGGGACCGCCGGTGGGGATGGCTGCTGGCCCTTGAGGAGGCTCAGGAGCTGCCAGTACCGCTCCACTCGGGGCTCGGCGACCATGTCCAGCCACGTGATCAGGGCGGCGGTCTCCTCTGCGGGAAGGTCGTCGGGGATGATCCGCTTCAGGATCAGGCTCGCCCCGGCCGACTCCGGCGCGATCCCGCGCGACAGAGCGGCGCCTGCGTGCTCCAGGACCAAGGGCCGGAGGTTGAGGCCGTACTCCAGACGATTGTTCTCCTCGCCGCTGAGAACCATCCGTCGGACCGTCTGCTGGAAGCTCTCCTCGCCCGCCAACCCGGCCAGCTCCACCCACGCGTTGATCTGCTCGGAGGTCGGGTCTTCCGGGAGATCGGACGGGAGGTCACGCATCCATCCCGCGACGAGCGTGGCGTCCTCATCGACGACGTCGGCGAACACGCGGTCGACGAAGTCGTCGATGATCTGCTGGCGTTCCCGTGCCGAGAGTCGGGCTAGCGCGTTGATCAATGCGATCTCCTTGGTAAAGCTGTCACGGTTGGCAAGAATGCGCAGGACGGACCGGCGTATCTTCAGGGTGCGGATCTCAGCGTCGAGCGCTTTTACGTGCAGGTCCGCCACTTCGCTCAGCGTGGTGCGCTTCTCCAGCACCTGCTGGATGGCGTCAAGACCGAGCCCGAGATCGCGAAGTGTCCGGACCAGGTCCAGCCGCGCGACCGCCTCCGCGTCATAGAGCCGGTACCCGCCCCCCGACCTCTGGACCGGGGGGACGACGCCGCTATCAGACCAGAAGCGGATCGTGCGCGCCTGCAGCCCCGTACGCTGGGCCAGCTGCCCGATCGTGTAAAGACCCGTCACGTCGTTCATGGCTCGAATCTGTACCTTCCACCTAGTGGAACCTCAAGCGATTTGTCGGAGATTCTCGCCGTGGAGCAGCCGTTGACGGGGCGCGGACCAAGTACAACATCCGCCGCAGCTACGGCCCGGAGAAGGAAGCGCTCGGCGTGCTGGCCATCGAGATCGAGCTCCTCCAGCCCGCCACCGCGTGACAAAGCCGCAACCCAGCTACGAGCCAGGGCCCCGCGCACCGTGCGGGGCCCTCGTTGCGTCCGGCCTCAGGATCCCTATCGTGGTCAGTCCTGTTCGTTGCCTTCGGCCGTCGCATCGCGCAGCGGCCGCAGGTTCCCCGGCGCCTCCGGCCGGGTGAACGGGTAACTGCCGTGAAAGTTGATGTGCTCCCAGATCAACGGGGACAGCCGGGCCCGGATCTCCGGGCCGATCAACAGGTTCCCGTCCGCCTGCAGGGCTTTCACGGCGGCGTCGGCGTAGAGACTGTTCCAGTAGATGATCGCGTTGAGGCCGAGGCCGAGCGCGCCGAGCTGGTCTTCCATGCCCTTCGCATAGCCCTGGCGGAGCTGGCCGAGGTTGCCGAAGAACACGCGCCGGGCCAGGCCGTTACGGCCCTCGCCGATGTTGAGCTGGGCGCCCATCATCCGCCGGTAGTCCTCCAGGTGGGCGACATGCAGCAGGTGCATCGACTTGAAGATGCGGCCGTAGTGAGCGAACGCCGCCCCCAGACCGGTGAGACGACCGTCGGCCGACAGCATCCGCAGCAGGTCGTAGGCGCGCACCTGGTTCGTCACGAGCGACCCAGCGACGTGCAGCATATCGGCCCAGTGGTGCCGGATGATCCGAATGTTGATCTTGCGCAGGCCCAGATCGTTGAGGTGCCGGTAGCCGTTGTCGGCCTTGGCGACCGGCTGGTCGACCAGGCCGACGTCGACCAGGTCGAGCCGCCACATCTGGGCGTCGCCGATGTCGGCGATCCTGGGGGCGAACTGGTAGCCGCAGATCGCGAACAGGCCGAACACGATGTCGCTGTAGGAGGCGGTGTCGGTGGTGACGATGTCGGGCTGCTCGATGGCGTCGAGGCGGTGCAGGGCATCCAGGATGAACAGAGAGTCCCGCATCGTCCCCGGCACCATCAACCCGCCCAGGCCCATGACCCGGTCGTTGACGACCGCGAGCCAGGTAGAGCCGCGCGAGCGTTTGCCGCGCCCGAAGTAGACCGGGTTCGGCCGGGAATGCAGTGATTTGACCGGGACCACGAACCGCAGCCCGTCGGCGGAGGCGACCAGGCCGCCGCCCCAGTCCTGCACCGCGATCGAGATATCGCTCTGCGCGGTCACCAGTGTCGCCGACGCCGCGGCGACGCCCTCGTGATGGAAGTATCCCTTCTCCACCCCGAGCAGGCGGCTCAACGTGAGCGCCGGCCGGCCGGCCTTTACCACGGGGACGAGCCCGACGTTGCAGGACTGGGCGACCAGCACGCCGGCCTGGCTGATGTCCAGATCGGGGCGCCGCGCCTCCGACCCCGACAGGTGCGGCATCACGTCCAAGAACCCGGTGTGGCCGTTGACCTCCAGCAGCAGCTCCGATAGTCGATGCGCGGCAGCATCGCCTGCACGGCGTCGTGCACCGCCTGGTAGCCGTCCGGCAGCGGCAGCGCCTCCAGCTTCGCCAGGTTCAACCGGCCGCCCTTCACCGTGACGGCCGGGTTGGCCGCGACCTGCTTGTAGGCGGCGTCCAGGTCTTCGGCGAGATCCTGCAGATGCCGGGCCGGGTCCGTCTCCAGGCCGAGCGCAGTCAAGACGCTGTCGCGGTGCATCCGCCACACCGGCTGCGGGATCAGCTTGCCGCGCGGATCGCCCCATCGGTCGGCGCCGATCGCGTACACATCCCGCCGCCGCAACGCCCCATGCAGGGCCTCCAGCAGGCAGGAGGTGTAGGCGGCGCGGTCCAGGGAGCCGTCCGGCAGGTTCGGGTTCTGATACACCAGCCGCCGCCACGACCCGTTCACCAGAGCGTCGTGTTCGCGCATGTGCTCGGCCCCAGCGTGCTTGCCGCGCGCCAGCAAGGTGGGCAGGTCCTTGACCGCCTTCACGATCGGTGTCCCGGCCGGGGTACAGCCCCGCGGGATCGCCTGGGCGAGCGAGTCGATGAACGGCCGGACCGTCTTGAACCGGGCGACCAACTCCACCCGCCACTCCAGATCATCGTCGTCTTCCTCGCCCGGCACCAGCTCGGCGATCAGATCCAGCGCCGCGGTCAGCCGCTCCTTGGAGATCACCTGCTCGATCCGGCCGACCAGATCCGCCGCCCGCGTCGGCCCCTTGTCCGCCTCCAGCGGCGTCTCATACACGACCGCGACCGCCGCGGCCAGGTCAGCGGCGGCCTTGCGGAGCCTAGGCAGCGTCTGCAGCTTCTGCTCCCGGCCCGCCCGGGCGGCGCGCGACAGCAGCCTGGTCGCCATCAGCACGTCGAACAGCAGCAGCGCGTCGTCCACCGACGCGCCCTCCAGATGCCGGACCGTCGCCAGCAGCGTGGCCGAGCGTCGCATCGCCTCCAACTGCTTGATCTTCGGGGCCTTCGCCGACATCCCGTACGCGGCGAGCTCGGCCAGCTTCACCGGCGCCACTCCCATGGTGTCCACCGCGCCGCCGCCCAGCGCCCATACCGCCTCGACCCGCTCCAGCGCCTTGCCCTGCCCGGTCCCGGACACGTCCGTCACCGTGGTGCGCATCCACTCCAGCGTCGAGACCCTCCTGCCGTCGGGGACCTCCAGCGTCTCCAGCAGTTCGCGCCGCAGCTCCACCGGCGTCCGCTCGGCCAGCAAGACGTTGATCGCGTCCAGCTCGTCCTTGCGCACATCCCGCACCAGCCGCTCCAACACGGTGATCCCTGGCAGCACCACCTTGTTGTCGATCAGCCACACCACCGCCCGATCGAACAGCTCCCGCCGAGAGACCCGGAAGTTCCTCACCCGCGACCCCGGGAACCGCAGCAGCTCGATCTGGCCCTCGGCGAACTCCCGGTACTCCAGTAGCTCCCGGATCTCGCCCTGATGGTCCCACTTGGTCTGGGCCCGCTCGGGATACAGCTTGATGCACGACGGGTCCGCCACACCGATCTGCTCGGCCACATAGTCCACCGCCACATGCGGAACATCTCGCGGATCAAGCAGGAACGTGCCGAGCGTCCGCACGGTGCCCTATTGAACCGCCCAGCCCAGCCGATTGTGAGGACCCCGCTTGTCCGCCACCTTGGCCAAGACCGGGGCGTCCAGATAGAAGAACCGCTCCAGATCAGCCGGCGACGGCGCCGCCGGGAACCGGCCATAGCGGCTTACCTGCTCATCAGACAGATACTCGGCCACAAGCCGCGAAGCTAAACGATCAACCGCTAGTTACCAGCAAGTACACCCAACCTGAGATCTAGATCCTTGAGCCATGCTCAGCGCACCCGTGCTGACCTGCGGAAAGTCCTTAGCGCTGTTCCCTGAGGAAATAGTCCCAGCACCCCTAACAACAACACCTTCAACGGCCTGGTCGCCATCGGCTGCACGCCGATCGACCTCTAGTTCGCCCCGCCACCTCGGAGGGCTTTCAGCGGGCCGCGCCCTGCCGATGCCAGGCCGGGGCCGTACCCGCGCCGACCCCGGCCGGCAGTCGGGTGGGATCGAGTTCTTGGCGCCCGCCGGGTGCGCAGCCCCATGCCGCCTTTGGATGCCCCACCCAAGAGAACCTTGCGGAGCCTGCTACCTGTCCAACCAGACGACAGGTGGTGTCTGGTTGGACACGAGTACATGAGGCCGGCGCGCGGGCCATCGTCGGGGCACGACTGATGAGGAGAGCCTGCCCGTGTCGGCCGTTGTTCAGTCAGTCACCCCGGAGTCGATCAGGAGGTTCCTCGGCCGTCGGTGGCGTGCTGTGGGGGGTGGTTGGTGGTCGGATGTGGTGCGCCGGGTGCCGGCCAGGGCGGCCAGGGCGGTGGTGATGGGAACCGCGGCGATGAGTCCGATGGTGCCCACCACGCTGCGGACGATCTCCTGGGCGATGACCGGGTTGGTCAATACCTCGCCGATGGGTTGGTCGCCGACGCTGATGAGCAGCAGTAGCGGCAGGGAGGCGCCCGCGTAGGCGAGGATGATGGTGTTGATCACTGAGGCGATGTGGGCGCGGCCGACTCGGGCGGCGGCCCGATACAGCTGGGCGAAGGTATAGCCAGGGTTGGCGTGGGCCAGTTCGGTGACGGTGACCGCCTGGGTGACGGTGACGTCGTCGAGCACGCCCAGGGAGCCGATGATGATGCTGGCCAGCAGCAGGCCCTGAGTGTTGATCCGATAGTTCATGTCCAGGTAGAAGGAGCTTTCATCAGTGATGCCGTTAAGGTCGGCCAAGCCGATGGCGGCCACCGACAGCGCGCCGGTGAGGCTGAGGCTGACCAAGGTGCCGACCACAGCCATCGAGGTGGGGATGGTGAAGCCGTGGGTCAGATACAGCACGGTGAGCATGATGGCCGCCGAGCCGACGATGGCGACCAGTAGCGGTGGCTGTCCGGCGAGGATGGCCGGGATGACGAACATCAGCAGCAGCACGAAGGTGATGGCCAGCCCGATGAGCGCGGTCACACCGCGCCAGCGGCCGAAGGCGATCACGGCCAGAGCGAAGGCGGCGCCGAGCAGTCCTAGGGGTGAGGACCGGTCGTGGTCGGAGATCTGGTAAGGCGGCACATCAAGGATGCCTTTCGGCGTGTAGATCAGCACCACGTCGTCGCCCGCGGTGAAGACCTGCGCGCCGGGGCCGCTGGGCAGCTGGGTGGCGATACGTCGGCCGGCCTGCGGCCCGCTGGTCAGGTCGACTTTGGCTTCGCCGCAGGTGGCGGGGTCAGCCGGTGGCTGTTGGCCGCGGGGTTGGCCGTCTGCGGGCGGCTCCTCGATGCAGGGGGTGAGGGTGATGGAGGTGATCGTTCCCGTCATCTGCTGCAGGCTGGCCGATGGCTGGCCGGTGGAGGTGCGCTCAGTGGGCCACAGCCAGATCAGGGCGGTCAGCGTGGCCAGCGACAGGGGAACGATGACGGCCAGCGTTGCCCACACCGTGCCGCGGGAGCTGGGAGCGGCCGGGCCGTGTGAATGGTTGGTGCCCATGGTCGAGAAGGGCCTCCTTAGCGGTGGGGAAAGGGGAAAGTACCGCACCACGAAGGTGACCGTGTTGCCCTACGCCGGCGTGATGGAGGCCGCCGGGTCCCCGGTTCATGAGAACCACCCAGGTTTTTGAAGGCTCTGCGGCGTCCGCGCGGCCCCTCCGGGCAACCTTCAGAAAAGGAAGGTTTGTTGAAGCTAGTCGGACTTCTGGTTCACCCGCGCCCACGACTGAGGCCCCCGCCCGCGTCTGGCTGGCCGCGGTGCGGGGGCCGTTCCATGCCCCCGCTGTGATCGAGCACGGAGAACCGAGATGGGCCAGCGGCAACGCAACTGTGTGGACTGCGGCGGTCCGGTCGGCATCATCGGCCGCCAGCACTGCGGTCGTTGCTTGGGCCGACTCAAGGACGCGGCCGCCAAGGCGTCCTGCCCGGCCTGCGGCAAGCAGCGGGTGCTGCAGGCCGACACCGGCCGATGCATCACGTGTTCGCGCGTCTGCGTCGAGTGCGGGCATCCGGTCCGCTCACCGGATGCGACGCTGTGCCGCGACTGCGCCCGCAAGGCGCGTCAGCGGGCGGCTCAGCAGCCGTGTCCGCGCTGCGGCCGCCCGGGCTATCTGCGCGAAGCCACTGGCTGGTGCGGGACCTGCTCACGTCCCCGCCAGGTGAAGGACCCGCCGCGTGTCTGTGACGCATGCGGTCAGCTTCGCCCGCATGCCGGCCACGGCCTGTGCTCGGCCTGCTGGCAACGCCGCCCCGAACGACCCTTCGTCACCGGCGAGAACCTCATCACCCGACTGGCCGATCCACCGCCCTGGCTTGGCGACCTCATCGCCCACCTGGCCGCCGGTCACTCTCCGACCCGGGCCTGCAGCCTGATCGGCCAGCTGGGACGGCTGCTGGACGATGACCATCCCCACCACCCTCAAGCCCTGCTGGAGCGGGCCCGCCTGCCCGGCCGTTCGATGGGGTCGCTGGCGCGCGGGCTGGAAGTCTTCTTCGTCGAACGCGGGCTGGCGTTGGCCACCAACCACGCGGAACGGCTGGCCGCCGGATCGACGCCGTCCCCGGACGGCTGCGGCCCGCGGCGGAGGCGTTCAACACCTTCCTGCTGCGCTCACGCGAGCGCGCCCGCCGGGCCGGGACGCTGCCCCGCGCCGACGTCACCCTCGACATCAAGCTGTCCACCGTGCGCGATCTGGCCCAGCACGTGGACGCGCGCGGCAAGCAGGACTGGGCCCTGGTCGACGTGCACGACATCGAGACGTTCCTGGCCGCTCAGCCCAAGAACCGGCCGCGGCGGCTGCAGATCGCCCGGCAGTTCTTCCGCTTCGCCAAGAGCCACAAGATAATCCTGGTCGACCCCACCAGCGGACTGTCGGCGAAGGCGCCCAAGGGCTTCATCGGCCAGACTCTCACCCTCGACCAGCAGCGACGCCTCTTCCAGCGGTGGACCATCGACCCGGCCGTCCATCCACACGAGGCTCTGCTGGGCATCCTCGCCCTGCTCCATGGCGCCTCCAGCAGCGAGGTCCGCCATCTGCGCCTGGGAGACATCGATCCTGTCGCCCGCACCATCCGCCTCGGCCAACGCCCTCACCCCGTGCCTCTGGACCCGGTCAGTTGGACCACCGTGCAGCGATGCGGGGCCCACCGCGAGACCCAGCGCACCAGCAACCCGCATCTGGTAGTCACCAAGGGCACCAAAGCGGGCCGGAACCCGGCCTCCGTCGCCTATGTCAGCCACATCTTGGATCCGGCCGGCATTTCACCGCGGGTGCTTCGCTCCACCCGCCTGATTGACCTGGTCAACACCATGGACGCCAAACTTGTGGCCGCGGCCTTCGGGATGCATCCCGAAGGTGTCACGATCTATCTCGCTGATCATGTCGACCCCGACCGCCTGTCCGCACCAAGCTCGGCTGACCGGCCGGGGTGAGGCGTGTCCTTGCTGCGGCGAGCCCAGATGATCACGTGTAATCTCCCCGGACACGGTCCGGACATGCAGTACGGGGCGTCCTGCGGGATACCCCTTTCTCCGAGAGGCGGCCATGCAGTCACCGACCTACCTGCACGACCTTCTGGTCTCGACCATCTTCACTGAGGGGCTGGATGCCGAGATGGACCTGTGGGCGCTGGGCTTCAGCGCCATGTGGATCAAGGGCGCGGACCTCGATGCCCTCGCCCGAACCTTCCACCTGGACCTCGCCACCCGGACCCCGTGCTACCTGAGCGAGATCCTTGACCACGCCATCGACGACGAATCCCGCTGGGTGGCCGAGGTCAACGGCTGGATCGGCATCGTGCCGGCGCACGGCCACGGCGAGTTCCTGCGCTCCGTCACCGAAGGCGGCCGCCAGGCCCTCGGCCTCCTCATGAACATCAACTACAACGCCTACTTCGATTACGCCCGCGACGGCCGCACGGTCGTCTCCTTCGACCCACTCTCGCCCGAGAACTGGATGCGGTCCGGCGACGACCCGCACGCGCTCGATCACCTGATGGACGGACTGCGCTTCCAGATCAGCGATGACGACGTCCTCGACAATCCCGTGGAGGATCCAGAGAACATCAGCTCGGCCTTGGCGCTGATCGGGCGCATCACGGAAACCGATATCGCCACCGACTGGTTCCTGGCACAGCACTCACGCATCAGACCCACCTCCTGATGGCTCGCGCCCCGGACAGGTGTCCACCAAACCGGGTCAACTCCAGGTGTCAAGCGGCAAGGGGTTTGGTGTGGTGTGACCAGGCGGTTGCTTCGTCGTAGAGAGTGTTGGTCTTCAGGCATCCGTGCAGGATGCCGACGAGGCGGTTGGCCACCTGGCGCAAGGCGGCGTGATGGCAGACGTCGCGGGCGCGGAGCCGGTCGTAGTAGGCGCGAGCGCCCGGCGAGGCCTGCAGGGCGGTGAAGGCTTGAGAATCGAGAGCGTCGATGAGCCGGTCGTTGTGCACGTAGCGGGCGAGCACGACCTTCTTCTTGCCGGAGGCCCGGGTGATCGGGCTGGTGCCGGCGTAGTTCTTGCGTGCTTTGGCGCTGACGTAGCGGCCTTCGGCGTCGCCGAACTCTGCGAGCACCCGGGCGCCCAGGACCGGTCCCAGCCCAGGCTGCGATAAGACGATCTCAGCGGCCGGGTGCCGGCCAAAATGGTCCTCCACCTGCCCTTGCAGAGCCTTGATCTGCTCGCCCAGCACGGTGAGGACCGCAACCGCCGAACCCACCGTGGCGGCGTAGGCAGCGGTCACGGCCGCGGGCCGGCCCAGGTGCGCGGTGCGCAGCGCGGCCTGGATCGCGGCGGCCTTGTCGGCAACACCCCGGCGGCGAGCGCGTTTGAGCGCCGCGCTGATCTGGCTGATGGTCAGCTTGGCCGCCGACGCGGGATCAGGGGCCTTGGCCAGCAACTCCAACGCGTCGGCCGCGGCCAGGTCCTCGAACGCCTGAAGGGCCGCGGGGAAGTAGTCGCGCAGCGCGTGCCACAACCGCTGAGCATGGCGGGTCCGTTCCCAGATCAATGTTTTATGCGCCCGGGTCACCACCTTGATCGCCTCGGCTTCGGCGCTGTCGCCGGCGACCGGGCGCAGCTGGTGGGAGTCAGTGCGGACCATGTCGGCCAGCATGTGCGCATCGGCCGCGTCGCTCTTGGCGCCCGAGACGCTCAGCCGTTCCCGGTACCGTGCCGCCTGCAGCGGGTTGACCGCCGGCACCGTGTACCCGGCGGCGACCAGCGCCTGCACCCACAGGCCACGGTCGGTCTCGATCCCGATCACCACCTCCGCCTCTTCGGCCGCTTCATCGAGCTGCTCGGCGATCATCGCGTGCAGCTTGGTCATCCCCGCCACTCCCTCGGGCAAGCGGGCCTTGGCCAACCTGCGCCCCGAGGTATCCATCAGCTCGACGTCATGATGCTGCTCGGCCCAGTCATCTCCCACGAACAGGCGCAACGCTTCCTCCCCGTTTTCGACACCGATCGATACTCAACAGCCTGCGGGAGAACCATCAGCGAACTAATCAAGCAGTGCTCACACCCCTACGGGTGGGCACGACATCCCAGCGGCGATCAACTCTCCCGGCCGACCAGCGGGGGCACGATCTTTGCGCAGGACTCAAGGTCCAGTAGCTATGAGTGCTC
>NZ_JBEXUE010000097.1:0-26044 GCF_040614275.1 Streptosporangium sp. NPDC006013 | reverse complement strand
CGGGTCGAGGGCGTCGCGGACGGCGTCGCCCAGCATGATGAAGGCCAGCACCGTCAGGCTCAGGAACAGCGCCGGGAACAGCAGCGGTGCTCGCCGTGCGTCCCGAGGCCCGGGGGGCGGGGCTCGGCCGGGCGCTGGTCGCCGCGGCCGAGGACTGGCTGCGCGGCCAGGGGGCGACCGAGGTCCGCCTCGCGGGCAACCCGCCCGCCTACGCCTGGCCCGGCATCGACGTGCGCTACACCGAGGCGGCCTGCCTGGCCGAGAGCCTCGGCTACGAGCGCTACAACGTCGCCTGGAACATGACCGTCGACCTCACCGGCGACCTGTCCGTCGACGCCGACCTCGCGCGGCTGGCGGACCTGGGGGTCACCGTGCACGCCGCCGCCCCCGGGGACCGCGCCGCGGTGTCGGCCTTCGTCAGGGAGCAGTGGAACGGCAACTGGGCGTGGGAGGCGGAGCAGGCCATCGGCTGCCACTACGCCGTCGGGGAGGGGAAGCTCCTCGGCTTCGCGGCGTGGGGGGCCAGGCCCACCTGGTTCGGTCCGATGGGCACCACGCCGGCCGCGCGGGGTCTGGGGGTCGGCCGCGTGCTCCTGCGCCGCTGCCTCGCCGAGCAGCAGGCCGCGGGCATGTCGAGTGCCCAGATCGGCTGGGTGGGGCCGCTGCACTTCTACGCCCGGGCGGTCGGTGCGCACGCCGAGCGGGTCTTCTGGCTTTACCGCCGTGGTCTGCGGTGACGGCCCCAGCCCGCCGGTGCGGCCCGATGGGGCCCGCCCCAGCCCGACATACGCCTACAACGCCCGCATTGTCAGAAGATCATTTACTTGACGGTAGCGAGACAGGAACTTCAATGACATTGGACGCCATGAGTGATCCGCTTTCCGCGCTTTCCACCGAACAGAGCGATCCTCGCTACAACCGGATCGACCTGCTCTCGACCGAGCAGGTGGCCCGGTTGATGAACGCCGCGGACAGCACGGTGCCCGCAGCGGTGGCCGCGTCGATCCCGGAGATCTCGGCCGCGATCGACGCGGTCGTCGCCCGGATGAAGGCCGGTGGCCGCCTGTTCTACGTGGGCGCGGGGACGTCGGGCCGGCTGGCCGTGCTGGACGCCTCCGAGTGCCCGCCGACCTTCGGCACCGATCCCGAACTCGTGCAGGGGGTCATCGCGGGCGGTTCCCCCGCGCTGACCCGTTCCGTCGAGGGCGCCGAGGACGACCAGCAGGGGGGAGCGGCCGCCATCGCCGAGAGGGGGGTGGGCGCGCTCGACTCGGTGGTGGGCATCTCCGCCAGCGGCCGCGCGCCCTTCGTGCTCGGCGCGCTCGCCGAGGCGAGCCGCCGCGGCGCGCTGACCGTGGGGCTGTCGTGCAACGTGGCGACCCCGCTGTCGGCGGCCGCGCTGCACCCCATCGAGGTGGTCGTCGGCGCGGAGGTGGTGACCGGCTCCACCAGGCTCAAGGCGGGGACCGCGCAGAAACTGGTCCTCAACATGATCTCCACGATCGCGATGGTCAGGCTGGGCCGTACCTACGGCAACACCATGATCGAAGTGTCGGCGATGAACTCCAAGCTGGCCGACCGCGCGGCCCGGATGGTCAGCGACATCACCGGGGCCGCCCTGCCGGTCTCCCGCTCCGCGCTGGAGGCGGCCGAGTGGCACGTGAAGGTCGCGGTGCTGATGATCGAGCACGGCCTCGACGCCGACGGCGCGCGGGTCCTGCTGGAGCGGCACGGCGACCAGTTGGAGGCGGCGCTGGAGGCGGCGGGGCGGAGCCGGGGTGTCTGAGCCTCCGGCGGACTTTCCCGATGAAGGGGAGAGGCTGGCCGAGATCCACGGTACGGCGACCGGTTGGAGGTGGCGGGGCGGAGCCGGGGTGTCTGAGCCTCCGGCGGACTTTCCCGATGAAGGGGAGAGGCTGGCCGAGATCCACGGTACGGCGACCGGTTGGAGCCGGGGTGTCTGAGCCTCCGGCGGGCCCTCCCGATGAAGGGGGCAGGCTGGCCGAGATCCTGGGGGCGGCGGTGCCGCGCGTCTGCTCGGCGGCGGTGGCCGCGATCGCCGTCGGCGGCGTCACAGTGGCCGCCGCGGCCGTGGGGGAGACCGTACGCTACTCGTCGGCCTCGGAGGAGCTCGCCGCCGACCGGCCGCCCGCCGGGCACGACTCGATCTTCGATCTCGCCTCGGTCACCAAGCTCTTCACGACCGCCGTCATCCTGTCGCTGGTCGAGGAGGGCCGCCTCGGCCTGGACGAGCCCGTCGCCGCCTGGCTGCCCGCCTGTTACGGCGGCACCCCCGAGGCCACCCTGCGGCATCTGCTCACCCACACGGCGGGCCTGCCGCCGAGCCGCAGGGCTCACGAGGAGATTCCCGGCGACGGCCCCGAGGTCCACGCCAGGCGGATGGAGCGGGTCCTCTCGACACCGCCGATCGGCCCCGCGGGCGGGCGTTACCTCTACTCCGACGTCGGGCTGATCACGGCGGGCCGGGTGGCGGAGATCGCCGGGCGGGCGCCCCTGGACGAGCTCACCCGCGCCCGGGTCACCGGCCCGCTGGGCCTGTCCGACACCGGCTACCGTCCGGCCGCGGTCCTGCTGCCCAGGGCCGTCGCCACCGAGCACAAGCCGGAACGCCCGGGGCCGGGGTGCGTGCGCGGCGAGGTCCACGACGAGACCGCGCACGGCCTGGGCGGGGTCGCCGGGCACGCCGGGATCTTCTCCACCGCCGGTGATCTCCTGCGTTTCGCCGAGACGCTGCGCACCGGGGGCATGCCGGTCCTGCGCCCCGCCACGGTCGCCGAGATCACCCGCGACCAAGGCGTCGAGGGCGCGGACTTCCGTCACGGCCTGGGCGTGCGCATCGGCGACCCCGCGATCGTCGGCCCGCTCACCAACGCCTACGGCCACTCCGGCTTCACCGGAACCTCACTCGTCGTCGACCCCGGACGCGCCCTCGCCGTCGTCCTGCTGACCAACAACGTCCATCCTTTGCGCGGTCGCGCGGGCATCCGCGACCTGCGCCACGCCGTCGCCGCCGAGGCCCTGCGCCTGTCCTGAACCCGCGCCGTGGCCGCGATCGCGACCACGAGGGTTCGCGGTGCAGGTGACGGCGGCTTCCGAGGCGGGCCCGATGCGGGGCGTCGATCGGCACGACCGTGTTCGGGCTCTCCGGCCCGGCGTGCTACCTGCTTCGGCGGCGGTGGTCGGCTCTGAACCCGTCGATGGCGTCCCTGGTGGCCCGCAGTGCGGCGTCCGAGGTCTCGAAGGTGCGCTGCGCGATGCCGACGAAGATGCAGTCGACGATCAGGAGCTGGCTGATCCGGCTGGCCAGCGCCCCCGGGCGGAAGACCGTCTCCCTGCCGGCCGAGACCAGGACGTGGTCGGTGAGCTCGGCCAGGGAGGAGCGCGGGTTGTTGGTGATGGCCACCGTGGTCGCACCCGCCCGCTGCGCGACGCGCAGCGGCGCGAGCACGTCGGGGGTCTCGCCGGTGCAGCTGACCACCACCGCGACGTCGTCCGCCCGTACCAGTGCCGCGCTGGTCAGCGCCAGGTGCGCGTCGGTGAAGGCGTGGGCGGGCAGGCCGATCCGCATCAGTTTCTGCGCCATGTCGGCCGCCACGAGCCCGGAGGCGCCCACTCCGTAGACGTCGATCTTGCGTGCGGCGATCAGTGCCTCGACCACCGCGCCCAGCCGGTCGGGGTTGAGCTGCGCCGCGGTGTCGGCCAGCGCCTCCGCCTCGGCCCTGGCCACCTTCGCGATCACGTCGGTCAGCGGGTCGTCGGGGCCGAGGTCGCCGGGCACCAGCCGCTCGGGCTGGTCCCTGGCCACCGCGGCGGCCAGTGCGAAGCGCAGCTGGGAGTATCCAGCGAAGCCCAGGGCCCTGGCGGTGCGCACGATCGTGGCCTCGCTCGTCCCGGAGACCGCGCTGAACTCGGTGATGGTGCTGCGGGCCACCATGCCGGGATCGTCGAGTATGAGGCGGGCGATGGCCTGGGCCGCGGGGGTGAGCGAGGGCAGGACGGCCCTCACCGTGGCCACCAGGTTCACGGGGGTGGGGCCGTCGAGGACGTTCATCAAATCTCCTTGAGCGTGGAGACCCCGAGTTCTGGTTCTGGGGAGGGAAGGTGGCGCGGTGCCGCATGGTTCTGTGGGGTGTTCGGGGGTGGCGATAACCAAGCTACCGAAGCACGCCGCGTGGTGCTCTCGCCGTCGGGCCGGCGGAGAGGTGGGACGCCGGTGGGGGAGAGGGGGGACCCGGCCGGCTGCCGGTGAGAGGTGGGATCTCCCGCTCTCGGCCGTGGGGAGGAGGTCAATGAGCGCCTTCCGGGTCAGTGGTCAGCCAGTGGGCGACGGCGCGGGCCGAGGCCCGGGAGATGCCGTTGGTGGTCACGTACACGGCTCCGGTGGGCTCGCCGGGCACTCCGGTCTCGACCACGATGGCGTCGGGGCGCAGCGTGACGGCCCGTGCCAGCAGGTCCCTGACCCAGGGGTGGCGCCAGGCGTCGTGTACCACCAGGACCAGCGGGCGCCCCTCGCCGCCGGAGCCGGACAGTTCGGGTAGCTCGGGCCTGTCCGCGGTGACGACGTGCCCGGTGGTGTCCGGCACCAGCTCGGCGAAGGCGCCGATGAGGCCGGTGGGCGTACCCGGCTCGACCGCCTGGCTCAGCCGAGGAGCGATGTCGACGACCAGCGGTGGTCCGGAGAGCGCCGGCGGGGTGCCGACCACGCGCATGGCCGCGAGGGCCGTCCTCAGGCCGAGCTCCTCGTCTCCCGGGCCATCCCCGTCCCGCGCCCGCGCGGCGCTCTGGGCCGCTCGGGCCTCCACGGCGCCGCTCGCGGCGTACCAGCGGGACAGGGCCAGTACGCGCGAGGCCGCTTCGGCCAGCCGCTCCTCGGGGAGTCTGCCCTCCCGTACGGCGTCCACGATGGCGTCGCGCAGCTCGTGGACGTTCTCGCCGCCGGGGGAGGAGATGCCCGCGCAGATCGCGTCGGCCCCTGCCAGCAGGGCGCGGACCGCGATCTCCCCCGGCGGGTAGAGGGCCGCGACGGCGCGCATTTCGACGGCGTCGGTGACGATCATGCCGTTGAATCCCATCTCCTCGCGGAGCAGCCCGGTCATGATCCGCCGGCTCAGCGTCGCGGGGTTGTCCGGATCGAGGGCGGGGACCAGCAGGTGGCCGCACATGATGGCCTGTACTCCGGCTGCCACCGCGGCGCGGAAGGGCGGCAGGTCGCGTTCGGCGAGAAGCTCTGTGGAGGCGTGCACGGTCGGCAGGGCATGGTGGGAGTCGGTGTGGGTGTCGCCGTGACCGGGGAAGTGCTTGGCGCAGGCGGCGACCCCGGCGCCCTGAAGACCCAGGATCCAGGCCGCGGTGTGCCTGGAGACCAGCTCCGGGTCCGGGCCGAAGGAGCGGACGCCGATCACCGGGTTGGCGGGGTTGGCGTTGACGTCGGCCACCGGGGCGTAGTCGAGGGTGATGTCCGCCGCGATGAGGAGACGGCCGATCTCCTGGGCGACCAGCCGGGTCTGTTCGACGTCGTCGCCTACCCCCAGCGCCCGGTTACCCGGCCACGAACTGCCCCTCGCGGCCTGCAGGCGGGTGACCGACCCGCCCTCCTCGTCCACCGCGACCACCACGGCGGGATTCTCCGCGCGCAGCCGGGCGACGAGATCGGCCGTGTGGGCGGGGCCGGTGAGGTTCCTGGCGAACAGCACCGTCCCGCCGAGACCTTCCTCGCCGAGCGCGCGGCGCAGCCAGCCGGGAGGCTCGGTGCCGTCGAAGCCCGGCTGGAGGACGGTCATGGCCAGCCGGGCCAGGTCGGGGCTGCGGTGGGGCATGTGGTCACCTTCTCGATCGAGGGAGGCGTCTTCGGACAGGTCGGCGGCGGGGGGCGTCCCAGAGCAGGTTACACATTAATGACACTTTTCTTCATAACGGCTGCCATGAAAGTAGCTTTTTGTCATTCTCTTGATCGAGATCCGTGCCGCCGGCCCCGCGGCCGCCGGGCATGCCTCGCCGGTGTGCGGGAGCTGTCAGATTCGATCAGCCGTTCGTGACGACGCCGTGTTCGAAGGTCCCGTGAGAGAAGGGTGGCACACGACCGGGGCGGGCTCGAATGGCCGGGTCTCCTGACGCGGCCATGTTCTCCACGCGCTCCAGTGATCCCCGGCCCGCCCTTGACCTCCATCGCGGTTGAGGTCCCATCCTGGAATGAGGACTTCCGAGGAAAGAGGATCGCCGTGAGCGAGGATCTGGTCGACTTCTGGTTCGATCCCGGCTGCCCCTGGGCCTGGATCACCTCCCGCTGGGTCGTGGAGGTGGGCAAGGTGCGTCCCATCACGGTCAACTGGCGGGAGATGAGCCTGGCGGTGCTCAACGAGAAACAGGAGATGTCCGAGGAGTACCGCGAGATCGTCGAACTCGGCCGGGGCACCATCCGGGTGTTCGCCGCGGCGCGCGAGGCGGCGGGGAACGTCGCCGTCGGTGACCTCTACACCGCGCTCGGCACCCGCTACCACGGCGCGGACGGCCTGTTCCGGCGGTCCCGCGAGGCCGTCGCCGCCGGCGGCCTCACCGACTGGCGGGCCGCGATGGAGGGTCTGGCGCCGGTGATCGCCGCCGCGCTGGCCGACGCCGGGTTGCCCGCCGGGCTTCTCGCCGCGAGAACCGATCCCAGCTGGGACGACGCGATCCACGCCTCGCACGCCCTGGTGCCGGCCGGGAAGCGGAACCAGTCGCTGATCGGCGTCCCGACCATCTCGGTGAACGGGCACGCCGGGCAGTTCGGCCCCGTCATCAGTGAGATCCCGGTCGGTGAGCGGGCCGGGCGGCTCTGGGACGCGTTCAAGGTGCTCGCCACCGAGGAGGCGTTCTTCGAGCTCAAACGGGTCACGGACCGGGCGGATCCCCGTACCTTCCCGGAGACCCCATAGCGCGGAACGGGGTCTCCCTCCCCACGCCCTCGCCGCCCTTTGCGGAGAAATGGCCTGTTCTTTCGTGAACGACATGCCTCATCGTGTTCGTTGCCCCTGCCTGAGGGCAGGCCCCCGAGTGTGATGGAGCGTGAGGTTCGCCGCCGCCGCGCTGCCGGGATTCGTGGCAGGCGCGGCTTCGCCGGTCTCTCCGTCGTGGACGGTTCCCCCGCCGGGGCCCGTTCCCTTGGTAGGTCCCCCGTGTGAGCTCCGCCTGAACGCTGCCCGCCGGGGCCCTTGGAGCAGGCGGCCGGCGTGCGCTACGAAGGGATGGGGAGGGAGGCCGCCGTGGGTAAGTCCGGCCAGGAGGTGGCGCTGCGAGCCCTTGGCGCCGCGCTCGACCTGCACGCCCCGACGGCCCGCCACGGCGTCAGGGCGTTTCCCGAGGGCACGCCGTTCCTGTGGCTGATCGTTCCCGGCGCGGGCGGGGCCACCGTCTTCATTGACGACCGCCAGTGGATCTGCCTGAGCGAACCCGAGCGGGGCGGGGTGACCGTCCAACTCGTCGCCGGTGGGATCGACGACGACCCCGCCCTCGTCGTGGGCCGGATCATGACCGTCATGGTGCCGGTGCCCCGTCGCAGGGGCCGCCTGTCGCGCGCGCTGGGAGCGGGGCTGCTCGGCATCGTGGGAGGCGCGGGTGTGGGGCTGCTGGCAGCGCTGCTCATGGCCGTCCTCGTCGCCGGCAACGGCTACATCTCGGACGCGGCCATCAAAGTGGTGTACGTGCTGGCCGCGCTGATCGGCGTCGGGTCCGGGTGCTGGGTGGCGCTGCGCTGCTGGCGGCTGGGCGCGGGGCCGCGCGACCGAGGCCCCCGCGACAGAGGTCCCCGCGGGCGGGGACCTTAAGAGGGGCCATCAGGAGGACCACACGAAGGAGTGGGCCGGGCAGCCGACGGTCTACGACGGGTTCACGGGACACACCCGCGACCCGGCCGCCCGGTACGTGTTCACCTCGTCATCATCTGCTCAGGGACGCCGAGACCAGGTCGCGTGCCTCCCGCTGGACCTGTGCCAGGTGCTCGGTTCCCCTGAAGGATTCGGCGTAGATCTTGTACACGTCCTCGGTGCCCGAGGGACGGGCGGCGAACCAGGCGTTCTCGGTGGAGACCTTGAGCCCGCCGATGGCGGCGCCGTTGCCGGGGGCGGAGGTGAGCACCTGCGTGATCGCCTCCCCGGCGAGGGTGTCGGCGGTGACCTGCTCGGCCGAGAGCCTGGCGAGCACCGCCTTCTCCTGCCGGGTCGCGGGGGCGTCGACGCGGGCGTAGGCGGGGTCGCCGAACCTGGCCACCAGGTCGGCGTAGTGCTCGCTCGGCGAACGGCCGGTGGTCGCGATGATCTCCGAGGCGAGCAGCGCCAGGATCAGGCCGTCCTTGTCGGTGGTCCACACCTCGCCGTCGCGCCGCAGGAACGACGCCCCGGCGCTCTCCTCGCCGCCGAAGCCCAGCGAGCCGTCCAGCAGGCCCGGGACGAACCACTTGAACCCGACGGGGACCTCCATCAGTCGCCTGCCCTCCTCGGCGGCCACCAGGTCGATCATCCGGCTGCTCACCAGCGTTTTGCCGACTCCCGCGTCCGCGGGCCAGCCGGGCCGGTGGGAGTAGAGGTAGGAGATGGCCACGGCGAGGTAGTGGTTGGGGTTCATCAGACCGGCGTCGGGGGTGACGATGCCGTGCCGATCGGCGTCGGCGTCGTTGCCGGTGGAGACGTCGAAGGCGTCGCGACTGGCGATGAGCGAGGCCATCGCGTACGGCGACGAGCAGTCCATCCGGATCTTGCCGTCCCAGTCCAGTGTCATGAACCGCCACGTCGGATCGGTCTGCGGGTTGATCACCGTCAGGTCCAGCCGGTGCCGTTCGGCGATCTCCCCCCAGTAGGCGACGCTCGCCCCGCCCAGCGGGTCGGCGCCGATGCGCACCCCCGCCTCCCGGACGGCGTCAAGGTCGAGCACCGAGGGCAGGTCGGCCACATAGTGGCCGAGGAAGTCGTAGCGGCCGGTCGTGTCGGCGGCCAGCGCCCTGGTGTACGGGAGCCGTCTGACCTCTTTCATGCCTTCGGCGATCAGCGCGTTGGCCCGGTCCTGGATCCACGTGGTGGCGTCGGTGTCCGCCGGGCCGCCGTGCGGCGGGTTGTACTTGAAGCCGCCGTCGCCTGGCGGGTTGTGCGAGGGGGTCACCACCACGCCGTCGGCGCGGCCCGCGGCGCGTTTCCGGTTGTGGGCCAGGATCGCGTGGGAGACCGCCGGTGTCGGGGTGTAGCCGTCCCGGCTGTCGATCATGACCGTCACCCCGTTGGCCGCGAAGACCTCCAACGCGGAAACCCGGGCCGGTTCCGACAGCGCGTGGCTGTCGGCACCGAGGAACAGCGGGCCGTCGACACCCTGGGCGGCCCGGTACTCCACGATGGCCTGGCTGGTCGCGAGGATGTGGTCCTCGTTGAAAGCGACGTTCAGCGAGGAGCCCCGGTGTCCCGACGTCCCGAACGCCACCCGCTGGCCGACCTCGCCCGGATCGGGGTGCAGCGCGTAGTAGGACGTCACCAGGCGCGCCACATCGACCAGATCGGACGGCTCGGCGGGCTGTCCCGCGCGTTCGTGCGTCATCACAGTCTCCTCACGTCACTCCTGAGCTAACCGTATCTACTCCTGAATCGGACAGTTTTCGCAAGCTGTCCGGCCAGTGGGCTGGACCGGTGCCCCACACTCTCCGCGCATCGTTGACAACGTTGTCAGCGTCGTCATACCTTCAGCCTGTTTGCCCGGTCGCCGGGGGAACGTACTCTTTGTTCCATTGATCACCGGAGGATCCCCTTGCACAGCCACGTGGTGCTCCCGGTGGCCACCTGCCGTCCCCCCGCGCACCGGCGTGCCCGCGGGGGCGGCCGGTGACCGCCCTCGCGATCGACATCGGCGGCACCAAGTTCGCCGCCGCGCTGGTCAGGCCGGACGGCACCATGGTCCGCAGGGTGGAACTGCCGGTCGGCCACGACCCCGCCGCGACGCTGGCCTCGCTGGTCCGCGACGTCGGCGCGGGCACCGGCGGCGGTACCGGCGGCGGTACCGGCACGGGGGGCCTGAGCGGGGTCGGCATCGGCTCCGCGGGTCCCCTTGACGCCGTCGCCGGCACGGTCAGCCCGGTGAACATCCCCTCCTGGCGTGACTTCCCGCTGGTCGGCACGGTGAGCGAGCTCCTTCCCGGCCTCCCCGTCACGCTCGCCGGAGACGCGCAGTGCATGGCGCTGGGGGAGTGGTGGCGGGGCGGGCACGGCTCGCGCTCCCGGGCACTGCTGGGCATCGTGGTCTCCACCGGCGTGGGCGGCGGGCTGGTTCTCGGCGGGGTGCCGTACCTGGGACCGACAGGAAACGCCGGGCACATCGGGCACATCTCCGTGGACCGGAACGGTGAGCTCTGCCCCTGCGGGGCGACCGGCTGCCTGGAGACGATCGCCAGCGGCCCCAGCATGGTCCGCTGGGCACTGGCGAACGGCTGGGGCGACCCCGGTACCCCGACGGACGCCCGCACGCTCTCGGCCGACGCCGCGCGCGGAGTCCCCATGGCCCAGCTGGCCTTCCAGCGGGCCGCCGACGCGCTGGCCGTGGCGATCCTCACCACGGCGGCGCTTTTCGACATCGACGACGTCGTCATCGGGGGCGGCGTCTCCGGGGCGGGCGAGACCCTGCTCACCCCGCTGCGCCAGGCGGTCGCCAAGCAGGCGGGCCTTGGCTTCCTGCGCCGCCTGAACGTCGAGCGCACCCGTCTGGAACGCGACGCCGGCCTGTACGGCGCCGCGGCACTGGTCCTCAAGGAGAGCCGATGAGCCCACTCGCCGTCCAGTTGTACTCCGTGCGCGAGCAGGCGGCCGTCGACCGCCGCGCCGTGCTGCGCCGCATCGCCGAGATGGGGTACGGCGCGGTCGAGCCGTACGACGCGCACCTCGATCCGGATGGGCTCCGCGAGGAGCTGGAGGAGACCGGGCTCGTGGTGTGCAGCGTGCACGCCCCGCTGCTCGACGAGCGGCGCGCGACGGCGCTGGCCGCCGCCGCGGCCATCGGCGCCACGACCGTCATCGTGCCCGCCGCCCCCGCCGAGTGGTTCGCCGGCAGACAGGAGCTGGAGCAGGCGGCCAGGACCATCGGCGAGGTGGCCAGGGAGGCGGCGGACCACGGCCTGCGGCTCGGCTACCACAACCACTGGTGGGAGCTGGAGCAGCGGGTGGAGGGCCGTCCCGCGCTGGAGGTGCTGGCCGACCTGCTGGACTCCTCGGTGCTGCTGGAGGTCGATCTCTACTGGGCGGCGACCGGCGGGGTCGACCCCTCGGGGCTGCTGGCCCGGCTGGGCGAGCGGGTGAGCCACCTGCACGTCAAGGACGGACCCGCCACCCAGGAAGGTCCGATGACCGCGGTCGGCTCGGGCGAGGTGCCCATCGTGGACGCGCTGAACACCGCTCCGGGCGCGGTGCGGATCGTGGAGCTCGACCACTGCGCCACCGACATGTTCCAGGCACTGGCCGACAGCCACGCCTACCTGACCGGCCTCGTCGCCGCCGGGCGGGTGAGCTCGTGACCGGACCGCTCGGGGTGGCGATCGTCGGCTGCGGGAACATCAGCCACCAGTACCTGAACAACCTCGCCTCCTTCCCCGGCGTGCGGGTGGTGGCATGCGCCGACCTCGACCGGGCACGTGCCGAAGAGGTCGCGGCGCGCTACGGCGTGCCGGTGGCGGCCGCACCGGAGGAAGCGATCTCGCACCCCGACGTGGAGTTGGTGATCAACCTCACGGTCCCGTCCGCGCACGCCGAGGTGGCGCTCGCCGCCGTTCTGGCCGGGAGGCACGTCTACAACGAGAAGCCGTTCACGGTGGACAGGGAGTCCGGAGCGGAACTGGTCGAGGCCGCCGCGTCGGCGGGGGTGCTCCTGGGCAGTGCCCCCGACACCTTTCTGGGCGCGGGGCTGCAGACCGCGGCCCGGCTCGTGGCCGAGGGGGCCATCGGCACGCCGCTCACCGCCCTGACCCTGTTCCAGAGTCCGGGCCCCGAGTTGTGGCATCCCAGCCCCGAGTTCTTCTTCCAGCCGGGGGCCGGGCCGCTGTTCGACATGGGCCCCTACTATCTGACGGCCCTGGTGACCCTGTTCGGCCCGGCGGAGCGGGTGGCCGCCGTCGGCCGCAGGGCCAGGGACGAGCGGGTCATCGGCTCAGGGCCCAGGGCCGGCACGCGTTTTCCCGCGGTGGTCCCCACCCACACGACCGCGCTGCTGGAGTTCGCCGCGGGACAGGCGGCCACGATGATCTTCAGCTTCGACTCGCCGCTCCGCCGCGCCGGGTTCATCGAGATCACCGGCACCGAGGCGACCATGCAGGTGCCCGATCCCAACACGTTCGGGGGTGAGGTGCGACTGCGCCGGGCCGCCGACGAGGAATGGGTGCCGGCCCCCACGACGGGCACCGAGGCCGGTCGTGGTCTGGGCGTGCTCGACATGGCCCAGGCCATCCGCGAGGGAAGGCCGCACCGCGCCACCGGCGAGCTCGGCCTGCACGTCCTCGACACGATGATCGCCGTCGCGGAGTCCTCGGAGCAGGCCGAGTTCGTGAAGATCGCCAGCACCTGCCCGGTGCCCGCACCACTGCCTGAAGGGTGGGATCCGGCCGAGATCCGTTTCGGCTGATCCCCGGACGGCCGCGCCCGAATGGTCAGGGGTTCCGGTCGGCGGGGGCGACGACCTCGGGGCCGCCCTCGGAGGACTCCGCCAGGCGGGCGCGGAGGCGGGTGCGGATCTCGTCCGGGGTGTAGGCCTGCCGGCGGCGCTCGGCTCGCGCGATCACCACCCCCGTGGCCGCGACACCTGCGACACCTGCCAGACCGAGTACCTTCCACCATCGCATGTGCCTACGCTAGCGGAATGTCCGGTAAGAACATCAGCCTCGATGAGGCAGTCAACCTGACCCGCACCGGCGACGTGTGGCTGTTCCGCGGCCGAACGGTGCCCGATCGAGCCATCCAGACCGTGACGAACAGCCCGGTGAACCACGTCGGAATGTCGGTGGTCATCGAGGACATGCCCCCCATGATGTGGCACGCCGAGCTGGGCCGGTCCCTGCCCGACCTGTGGTCGGGGACCAACCAGCGCGGTGTGCAGCTGCACGACCTGCAGGAGGCGGTCACGGTCTGGGCCACCAGATACGGCCAGCGCGGCTGGCTGAGGCAGCTGGAGCCGCAGGTCACCCGCGAGATGGAGGACGCCGTTCTGCGCACCGTCGCCCGGCTGGACGGCACGCCGTTCCCGTCGACGGCCAGGCTCGCCGGTCGCTGGGCGAAGGGGCGGGTGCCCAGGATCTTCAAGCGGGGCACCGGGGAGAGCGCCCTGGAGAGCGCCTACTGCGCCGAGGTCGTCGCGGTCACCTACGAGGCCATGGGGCTCCTGCCCGGCGGCCGCAGGCCGAACTGGTACGACCCGGGCCGGTTCTGGAGTGGTGACGACCTCGAGCTGACCGGCGGTTTCCGGCTCGGTGGAGAGATCACCGTGAACCTGGGGCAGGCCCCGTAGGAGGAACGGAGCGGCGGGCCGATACGTGTGCGGCGCCCACCGTGACACCGGTTCCCAGCAGGGCCCCCTGGTCTCCGGGGCGCGGTCCTGGCCGGGCTGGGATGATTCACGCCAGCCGGGCGGGAAAGCCTCCCGTGGCGATCGGGCCCCAGCGCTCGGGGGTGAGACGCAGCAGCGACTTGCCCTGCCGGGTCATGGCCGCGCGGTACTCCTCCCAGTCGGGGTGCTCGCCGGAGATCGACCGGTAGTAGTCGACCAGCGGTTCGAGGGCGTCGGGCAGGTCGAGGACCTCGGCCGCGCAGTCCACCTGCACCCAGGGGCCGTCGAAGTCGTCCGACAGGACCACGACGCTCACCCGGGGGTCGCGGCGGGCGTTCGAGGCCTTGGCGCGCTCGGGATAGGTGGACACCACGATGCGGCCCTCGGCGTCGACGCCGCAGGTCACCGGGGACGCCTGTGGCCTGCCGTCGCGCCGCGTCGTGATGACCAGCGCGCGGTGGCGATCACGGAGGAAATCCAGCAGCCGGTCGTGTGAGACGACCTCGTTGGTCGCGATCTTTGGGCTCATGCTCCTACTGTACGGGGATACGGCGCGCCTGAATTAACGCTCTGCCGGGTGGAAAATGGCCCTCTTTCTCGGGAGATATGTGGTCAAGAGTCTTCTAATGGGGCATTTGGCGCCAAATCTCAGGGAATTGATCTCCAATACAGCACATGAGTGGCTCGGGAACCGGCCGACGGACCCCGGTGGCTCATCCGCCCAATCAAGGAGATAACCGTGAAGCAGAAGTCTCTTCTGGCATCGGCCCTGACCGTGCTCGCCCTGTCCGCCGTCCCCGCCGCGCAGGCGGTCGCCGCCCCCGCGCGCATCACCTCTCCCACGCCGGTTCCGACGGACATGGCCTCCAGCCCGCCGATGGAGAGCGCCGCGCCCACGGAATCCATGATGCCCGGCGAGAGCGGATCGCCCGAGCCTTCGGGCGCGATGACGGAGCCGTTCGGCCCCGGCTGCGCGTCCCTGCCCACCAGCGGGGCGGGAAGTCCCAGCGAGATGGCGACGCAGCCGGTCGCCACCGCCATCGCCTCCAGCCCCGACCTGTCCACGCTGTCCAAGGCGATCGATCAGGCCGGTCTGGCCGAGAAGCTCAACTCCGCCAAGGACATCACGGTGTTCGCGCCCACCAACGCCGCGTTCGACAAGATCCCGAAGGAGAAGCTCGACAAGATCCTGGGCGACAAGGAGAAGCTGACCAAGCTCCTGGGCTACCACGTCGTCGAGGGGAAGAAGACTCCGCAGGACCTCGCGGAGGGCGAGCTGACCACGATGGAGGGGGGAACGCTGAAGGTCAAGGGTTCCGGTGAGGACTACACGGTCAACGACGCCAAGGTCGTCTGCGGCGACATCCAGACCTCCAACGCCGTCGTCTACCTCATCGACGGGGTGCTCAAGCCCAAGTGATCGCGGTGGCCCAGTGGTCGCGATCCGGCCGGGCGAGGGGTGCCTGCGGGGGCGCCCCTCACCCGTGGCCGTCTCGGCGGTCTTCTGCCGGTCGTCCACCACCTCCTTGAGCGGTGCCGCGAGGCCGCGCCGGCGGCCGACGGCTGATCTGGAGGCGCAGATGGACACCACCCGTGCCTCTCAGCGGAGGAACCGGGGACCTGGCCGCGGGTCAGATCCACCGCATGACCGACCCGTTGCCGCGTGAGTCGCTGAGTCCTGAGCACGTCGAACCCCACTCGCAGGTATTCGTGGGGATCGTGCCGGGAAGGTGTGGTCCATGACGAGGTTGGGGATCCCCGACGAGATCCGTGCCTGCCTGTTCGATCTCGACGGTGTGCTGACCAAGACGGCGGTGGTGCACGCGGCCGCCTGGAAGCAGATGTTCGACGACTTCCTCAGACGGCGAGACGGCGAGGGGTTCCGCCCGTTCGACGCGGTGGACGACTACGACGCCTACGTCGACGGGCGCCCGCGTTTCGACGGGGTACGTACCTTCCTCGCCGCGCGCGGCATCGTGCTGCCCGAGGGGGAGCCGGGCGATCCGCCCGAGCGTGACACCGTGCACGGCCTGGGCGACCGCAAGAATCTCCTGGTACTGGAGAAGATCCGCAAGGACGGAGTGCAGGCGTATCCGGGGTCGGTACGCCTGGTGGTGGCGGCCCGCGGTGCGCGGCTCGCGACCGCGGTCGTGTCCTCCAGCGCCAACTGCCAGGCCGTCCTGGCCGCGGCCGGCATCGAGCGGCTCTTCGACACCCGGATCGACGGCGTGATCGCGGCCGAACGGGGGCTCGCGGGCAAACCGCACCCGGACACCTTCCTCGCGGCGGCGCGCGACCTGGGCGTCCCACCCGCCGGCGCGGCGGTCTTCGAGGACGCGCTGGCCGGAATGGAGGCCGGCCGGGCGGGCGGATTCGGCTACGTCGTCGGGGTCGACCGGGCCGATCAGGCGGACGCGCTGCGCGCGCACGGCGCGGACGTCGTGGTGAGGGACCTGGCCGAGCTGCTTCGGGAGGAGTGATGATCAGCCATCCCTCGTACGCGGTCGAGCCGTGGAGTCTGCGGGAGACCGCCCTGCACCTGGAGGTACTGGCACAGAGCGAGTCGGTGTTCGCGCTCGCCAACGGGCACATCGGCTGGCGTGGCAACCTGGACGAAGGGGAACCGCACGGTCTGCCCGGCACCTACCTCAACGGGGTGTACGAACGGCACCCGCTGCCGTACGCGGAGGCCGGCTACGGTTATCCGGAGACCGGCCAGACCATCCTCAACGTCACCAACGGCAAGATCATCCGACTGCTCGTCAACGATGCGCCGTTCGACCTGCGCTACGGCCGGTTACGCTCTCATGAACGGCTGCTGGATCTGCGCGCGGGGGTCCTGCGGCGCACCTGCGTGTGGACCTCACCGTCCGGGCGAACCGTCCGGGTCCGCTCGACCCGGCTGGTCTCCTTCACCCAACGAGCCGTCGCCGCCGTCGCCTACGAGGTGGAGCCGCTGGACGCGGCCATCCGTGTCGTCATCCAGTCCGAACTGCTGGCCAACGAGCAACTGCCGCGGCCATCCTCCGCCGACCCGCGGGTTTCGGCCGCCCTGGAGACATCCCTGCGACCGGAGGAACACCTCGCCGAGAGCACCCGGCTGCGCCTGATCCACCGCACCGCCGACAGCGGCCTGCGGATCGCCGCCGCGGCCGACCACCTCGTCACCGGACCCGACTCGACACAGACCTACGGCGAGAGCGGCGCGGACGTCGGCCGGTTCACCATCACGGCGTCGCTGAACCCCGGGCAGGTCCTGCGGCTGGAAAAGCTGGTCGCCTACGGCTGGTCGGGGGTGCGTTCACTGCCGGCGATGCGCGACCAGGTGGAGGCCGCGCTCGCCGGAGCACGCAGTACGGGCTGGCCGGGGCTGGTGGCGCAACAGCGCGGCTACCTGGACGATTTCTGGGCCGGCGCCGATATCGAGATCGACGGTGATGCGGAGATCCAGCAGGCGGTGAGGTTCGCACTCTTCCACGTGCTGCAGGCCGGTGCCCGCGCCGAGTGCCGGGCCATCCCCGCCAAGGGCCTGACCGGATCCGGCTACGACGGTCACTGCTTCTGGGACACCGAGACCTTCGTTCTGCCGGTGCTGACCTGTACCGTGCCGCAGGCCGTGGCCGAAGCGCTGCGCTGGAGGCAGTCCACACTGCCCCCGGCTCGGGAGCGGGCGGCCCAGCTCGGCCTCCAGGGCGCGGCCTTTCCCTGGCGCACCATCGAGGGCCTGGAGTGCTCCGGATACTGGCCCGCGGGTACCGCCGCCTTCCATGTGAACGCCGACATCGCCGACGCCGTCCTGCGCTACCTCGCCTTCACCGGGGATCAGGAGTTCGAGCGCGACGTCGCGGTGGAGTTGCTGGTGGAGACGGCGCGATTGTGGTGCTCGCTCGGTCACCACGACCACCAGGGCCGCTTCCACATCGACGGGGTGACCGGACCCGACGAGTACAGCGCGATCGCCGACGACAACCTGTACACCAACCTCATGGCCCAGGCGAACCTGCTGGCCGCCGCCGACATCGCCGGACGGCATCCCGGCCGTGCCGCCTCCTACGGGGTGGACGACGACGAGGCGACCGCCTGGCGTGCCGCCGCCCACACCATGGCCGTGCCCTACAACCACGAGCTGGGGGTCCACGAGCAGTCGGCCGGATTCACCCGCCACCAGAAGTGGGACTTCGCGAGCACGCGGCAGGATCAGTATCCGCTGCTGCTGCACTTCCCCTACTTCGACCTGTACCGCAAACAGGTCGTCAAACAGGCCGACCTGGTCCTGGCGATGTACCTGCGCGGCGACGCGTTCGACCCGGAGCAGAAGTCACGCAACTTCGCCTACTACGAACCGCTGACCGTGCGGGACTCCTCCCTGTCCGCCTGCACTCAGGCCATCATCGCCGCCGAGACCGGATATCTGCGCCTCGCCGACGACTACCTCGGCGAAGCCGCGCTGATGGACCTGGAGAACCTGGAGCACAACACCCGCGACGGCCTGCACATCGCCTCCCTGGCCGGCACCTGGCTGGTGCTGGTCGCCGGCTTCGGCGGCATGCGCCACCGGGACGGTGCACTCCACTTCGCGCCCCGCCTGCCGGAAACCCTCACTCGGCTGCTGTTCACCGTGCAGATCCAGGGCCGAAGCCTGCAAGTGGAGATCACCGGTTCCGCCACCACCTACCGCCTGCTCAAGGGAGCCGATCTGACGATCCGGCACTACCAGCGGCCGGTCACGCTCAACGGCCGGCGTCCGCAACAACGCCCAACACCACCTCTGCCGCCCCGTCCCGAGCTCCGGCAGCCACCAGGACGCCGCCCGAAATCCCGCCACCCCGAACACATGTGACGACACACCCGCCGCCGCTCACCGAACCCGATCACAGCGGCCGCGGCAATCCTCGGTGACGTGGCGGAGCATAGGGACAGGCGGACCGGGCCAAGCGGCGCAGGAAGATCACAGCCCCGTCGATCGGTATACGCCTCGCCTGCTCATCAGGCAGGACGCGCGCTGTCCGCTCCGCGGAGAGCTACCCGGCGAGAAGACCACCCTCCCGCCCGTCAGGGGAACGGGCGAAACCGGTCAGGATTCGACCTTGCGGGCTACCCCGCCCATCGTCCACGTCTTCTCACGGCCCTGCGTCGCCAGCGGGTTGTCGGGGCGCCAGTGGCGGACGTAGACCAGGCCGGGCTCGACCAGCTCCAGCCCGTCGAAGAAGCGCAGCACCTGGTCACTGCGCCGGGAGGCGTCCTCATGGCGGCCGAGGACCTTCCGGTAGATGTCGACCAGCGGACCCGCCGCCTCCGGACGCGTGTCGAAGACGACGTGGCCGATGGCGAAGTGGCTGCCTGCGGGCACCGCGTCGCGCAGGATCGCCACGTTCTTGTGTGGGTTGTCCTCGTCGGGGATGAACTGCAGGGCCGACAGGATCAGGACGGCCACCGGCAGGTCCAGGTCGATCAGGCGCCGCAGCTCGGGATCGTTGAGCAACTCGCGGGGATGCAGCACGTCACCCTCGACGATGGTGGTGTGGGGGTTGGTGGCCAGCATGGCGCGGGCGTGGGAGAGCACGACCGGATCGGTGGCGACGTAGACCACGCGGGTGTCCGGCACGATCGCCTGGGCCACCTGGTGGACGTTGTTGCGGGTGGGCAGCCCGGAACCGAGGACGACGAACTGGGTCATGCCCTGCTCGACGAGATAGCCCGTCACCCGGCGTAGGAAGGCCTGAGCCTCCTGGGACATGGTCCTGATCTCCGGCGCGATGGCGAGCACTTCCTCGGCGGCCTTACGGTCGGCGGCGAAGTTGTCCTTGCCCCCCAGGAAGTAGTCGTTCATCCTGGCGATGTTGGGCACGCTCGTGTTCAGGCCGGCCGCCGGTCGCCGGTCGGCGTCGCTCATCTGTCATCTCCTCTGTTGCCTCTGACGTCCTTTTCGGCACCCGGTCGGTTCCGGTGACACTCAACTGTCAGGGCGTGGGTAACGATCGAGGGGCCAAGCTGTTTTCCGGGGCAGTCTATTCCTTGCGGCCTACTCCGCCGACGACCCAGACGGAGTCCGGCCGGTGGGGCACCGCGCCCTCCGGCCGCCACCGGGGAATGTAGACGAGGCCCGGCTCGACGGGTTTCAACCCATCGAGGAAAGGCTCGACCTCGGCTCTGGTGCGCAGGTTCGCGCGGCGGGGACCGGTGATCGACCCGCGATCCTGAAAGAGGTCGGCGAGCTTCGCGGTTCTCTCGGGACACAGGTCCGAGACAGCGTGGGAGATGGCCAGGTAGCTGCCCGGGGCCATGGCGTTCCTCAGGGTGGCGGTGACCCGCAGGGCCTCGGCGTCGTCCGGGAAGTCGGCCAGGAACGAGAAGAGGAGGATCGCCACGGGCCGATCGAGGTCGATCACGCCGGTGAGGCCGGGATGGGCCAGCAGGCCTTCCGGGTCGCGGGCGTCGGCCTCGATGACCGTGGCCCGGCCGTCCTCCTTCAGGAGGGCCCGGGCGTGCACGACGACCATCGGGTCGTTGTCGACGTAGACGACCCGCGCGTCGGGAGCGATGCCGTGCAGGATCTGGTGCACGCTGCCCTGGGTCGGCAGTCCGCAGCCGATGTCGATGAACTGGCGTATGCCGGTCTCGGCGAGAAATCGCACGACGCGGCTGAGAAACCTGCGTCCCTCCACCGATATGGCGGGAAGTTCGGGGGCCAGTTCGAGCGCCACCCGCGCGGCGTCGCGGTCGGCGGCGAAGTTGTCCTTGCCGCCCAGGAAGTAGTCGGCTATCCGGCCCGCGTTCGGGATCGTGGGGTCGAACCTGAGGCGCTCAGGTTGCGGCGACGCCATGATGTCCTCCGTCCGGCGGTGCGGCTTTCAGCGGACAATATCGGCCATCAGGCCCCGAGGTGATGTATTTCCGGTCAATAACCCCTTCTGGCGGCGCATCTTCCTGATGCTCGGCTGCCTGCGCTCCGGTTGGGCGCCGTTTCGCCGGTGACGGGCCGCGCCGCGCTCAGTGGCAGGCCTCCAGGTGGCGTCCCCCTTTCCCGGGGAGGGCGAAGGCCGCCCATACCGCCTTGCCGCGGGTCTCCAGGGGAGCCCAGCCCCACATCTCGCTGATGCCGTCGACCACCTGTAGTCCCCGGCCGCTCTCCGCCTCGTAGTCGGGCTCGCGCAGGCAGGGCTCCTGGTCGCTGGGGTCGGTGACCGCGCACAGCATCGAGCGTTCGGTGTGGCAGAGGATCACCTTGACCTCGGGGCAGGCCCGGGAGTGCTGGACGCCCCGCGTGCCGTGACGTACGGCGTTGGTCACGAGTTCGGAGACCACGACTCCGGTGTCGTCGATCAGTTGCTCGAGCTCCCAGGCCCTCAGGGCGTCGGCGGTGAACTCACGGGCGGTCCGTGCGGCGCACGGATCGTGGCGGAAGCTGCGTACGGCCATCTGCAGCCGGTTGACGTGGCTCTCGCCGCCGGCCCAGGGGGGCAGGCCGCTCGGGGGCAGTAGGTGATCGAGCATCGACAACCACCGTTCCCACCCTCCGATCTCAGCTCGGATGGGTGTGGCTTCATGTCTCTGGTAACCAGTCATCGACGACCTTGGGGGTGGGCGATCGTGTGGCAAGGGCGATCCGTCTAGTCATCTTGCACGCCGTAATGTGCATAGGCAAGTACAGATGCACGTGCATCTGCACAAAAAGCTCTATGCTCGTGGTGTTGTTTCCCTCCCTAATCGGTGAGAGGCGAGGATGAACCAGCTGTACAACGGCATGCCGGCAGCCCTGATGGGCGGAATCGTCTGGCGCAAGAGCCACTTCAGCAACCCCAGCGGCAACTGCGTGGAGCTCGCGGAACTCCCCGACGGCAGGGTCGCGATGCGCAACTCCCGCGATCCCGAAGGGCCCGCGCTGATCTACACGCGCGGCGAGGCCGACGCCTTCGTCCGCGGGGTGAAGAGCGGGGAGTTCGACGACCTGATCACCTGACTGCCGGCAAGAGGTGGTTGAAGAATAAAGTTCTCTATGGCCTGGGCTTGGCGGGCGGAGTACCGTGAAAGGTCGCGATCGCCGCAAGGAAGTCGGAACAGGCTCGCGTTCCGTGCCCAAAGGACTGTAGATGATCACACCTCACGCCGACGGTCAGCCGGTCGTTCCAACCCCCATGGCCGTGCCGAGGGGCAGTTCCACGGTGCTGCGGATCGTCCTGGGAGCGCAGCTCCGCCGTCTGCGCGAGCACCGGGGCATCACCCTGGAGGAGGCGGGGAACGCCATCCGGGCCTCGCACTCGAAGGTCAGCCGCATGGAGCTCGGCAGGGTCAGCTTCCGGATCAGGGACGTCGCAGACCTGCTCACCCTGTACGGCGTGACCAGCGAGGACGAGCGGGAGCCGCTGCTGTCCCTCGTCGAGAAGGCCAACCTCACCGGCTGGTGGCACAACTACAACGACGTGCTGCCCAGCTGGTTCGAGACGTACGTGGGGCTGGAGGAGTCGGCCACCGGCATCCGCAACTACGAGGTCCAGTTCGTGCCGGGACTGTTGCAGAGCGAGGGGTACGCGCGAGCCGTCGTCCAACTGGGCTTCCCCTCGGCCTCCCGGGAGGAGCTGGACCGCCGGGTGCGGCTGCGCATGGCGCGCCAGCGGTTGCTCCGCGGCTCCGCGCCGCCCCACCTGTGGGCTGTGCTGGACGAGGCCGTGCTGCGCCGCCCGCTCGGCGGGGTTCAGGTGATGTGCGAGCAGATCGACCACATCCTGACGGCGCTCGAACTGCCCAATGTGACGGTCCAGATCGTGCCCTTCAGCGTGGGTGGGCACGCCGCGGCCGGCGGGCCCTTCAGCATCCTGCGGTTCGCCCAGCCCGACCTGCCCGACGTGGTCTACCTGGAACAGCTCACCAGCGCCGTCTACCTGGAGAAGCGCGACGACGTCGACAGCTACCTGGAGGTCATGGAGCGCCTGTGTATCGAGGCCGAGCCGGTCACCCGCACCCGCGAGATCCTGCTGGGAATCCGTGAGGAGCTGAGCAGGAAGCGCTAGCCGGGAGGCGGGGGCGACCGCCGCAGCCTCGCCCCCCGGCGGTCTCGCCCTTGAGGAGAGGCTCTCGCCGTGTCCGCGCTTCCGCGCCGTGGTTGCGAGGGCGCTGCCCCGATCTGATCGCGGAGGTGGCCGGGCTCCGGGCCGTCAGTCCACGAAGGGGGCCACCAGGACGTCGACGATGTCCTCGTAGCCGAGTCCCTTGTGCGCCAGCTGCCCGGCCACCGCGAGTTCCGCGAGGCCGTGGGCCGTCGAAAGCAGGGCCATCAGCCGGGCCTTGGGCGCCGGTCCCTCCCCGGCGCCCGCCATGCCGAGCGCCGTCGTCACCTGGTCGATCGCCTCCTCCAGTTCCGGATGGTGGCCCGCGAGGAACTCCGAGGCGAACACCAGCCGGTACTCCTCACGATGCGCCGTGGCGTACTCGACGTAGCTCAGATAGAAGGCCCGCAGCCGGTCGCGCCGGTCGGCTTCCTGTGAGATCGCCGCGGCGACGTGCGCGCTGAGGTCGGCGATGACCCGGACGGCGAGCGCGGCCAGCAGTGCGGTCTTGTCGGTGAAGTGCCGATAGGGGGCCGTGCGGGACAGACCGGTCAGGTCGCCGACGGCGCGCAGCGTCACGGCGTCGAGCCCCTCCTCGCGCAGCAGTCTCAGCGCGCTCTCGACCAGGCGGGTCCTGGTGTCGTCCATCATGCGCCCGCACCTTCCCCGGCAGCCCGTGTTGACAATGTCAACGTATCTGGTTGACACTGTCAACGTGATGTTGACGACGTCAACTGGAGAGCTATGAAGATCACGGTGAACGGCGTCCCCGCCACGGTGGACGCAGGCTCGGACGACGCCGCAGTGGACGTCCTGCGCGACGGGCTCGGCCTCACCGGTGCCAAGGCCGCCTGCCGCACCGGGGTCTGCGGCGCCTGCACGGTCATGGTGGGCGGCACGCCCCAGGCGAGCTGCCTGCTGCCCGCCGCCGTCCTGGAGGAACGCGAGATCGTCACCGCGGAGGGTCTCGACCATCCCGTCCAGCGGGCGTTCGCGGTCCACGACGGCCTGCAGTGCGGCTACTGCACGCCAGGGTTCGTGGTGGAGGCCGCGGCCTTCGTCGACGCCTGGCGCGCCGAGCACGGCGATGTCGCTCCGCCGCGTGAGCGGATCGCCGCCGCCATGGCGGGCCACCTGTGCAGGTGCGGAGCCTACGAGGGGATCCACGCGGCGATCGCCGCCGCCTGCCGGGGAGAACACGACGGCGCTCCGGGGACACCTGCCCGCCTGGAGGCGATGGACAAGATCACCGGCCGAGCCCGCTACACCACCGACGTACGCCTGGACGGCCAGCTGGAAGGAGTGGTCATCCGCTCCACCAGGGCACACGCCCGCGTCGCCTCGGTGACCGCCGACACCGCACATGTCATCGACCTGCTGCCGCCCGACCGTACCGTCCGTTACGCGGGCCAGCCCGTCGCCGCCGTCGCCGCCGCCACCCGCGGTGAGGCCCTGGCGATCGCGGAGGCCGCGAAGATCGACTACGACCCGATGCCCGCCGCGCTCGACGACACGCCCGAGGCCCCGCCCGTCTACGACGAGTCCGACAGGAAGCGCGCCCCCAGCTCCAGCGAGGGACTGGAGCTGCCCGGCGGCTGGCACGGCAACGTGCACGGCCCCTTCACCAGGGCGAGCTGGCGCGGTCGCACCGCCGTCAAACGGATCGAGACCGCGCGGCGTGACGCCGATCCCCGCCTGGTGAGCGGCACCTTCACCACCGCCGTGCAGGTCCACACCCCACTGGAGCCGCACGCCTGCGTGGCCCGCTGGGACGGTGAGGGCGACCTTCACCTGCACCTGTCCACCCAGACCATCGGACTGGCCACCGAACAGGCCGCCAGGCGGTGGAATCTGCCCGCCGACCGGGTCCACATCGTCGCCGACCATGTCGGCGGCGGCTTCGGGGCCAAGGCAGGCGTCACCGTCGAGACGGTCGCGGCCGTCGAGCTCGCGCGGGCCTGCGGAGCGCCGGTGCGCGTGGTGTTCAGCCGCGCCGAGGAGCTCACCGACGCGGGCAACCGCCCTGGCACCCGCACCACGCTCGAACTGCTCACCGACGACCGGGGCGACCTCGCCGCCCTCACCGTGGACGTCCACGGGCGCGGCGGGGTGGCCGTCGGATCGGCCGTCGCGGTGCTCGCCCGCCTCATGTACGGCACGGCTCCCCGCCGGCTCCGCGACTACGACGTGGTCACCAACGAGCCGCCCGGCGCGCCGTTCCGGGGGCCGGGGGCGCCGCCCCTGCTCTGGGCGCTCGAACAGGCGGTGGACGAGGCCGCGCACCGCCGCGGCGAGGATCCCATCACGCTGCGCCGCCGCTGGGACGGCAACCGCAAACGGCACGCCCTCTACGACCGGGCACTGGCCCTGCCGCTGTGGGCCGACCGGCCGCGGACCGGCTCCCAGACGGGCCGCTTCCGCAGGGGCGTCGGGGTGGCCGCGGCCAACTGGGCCTACATGCTCGACCCCGCCACCGAGGTGGAGCTGCGCGTCGAGGGCGACGTGGTCGTGGCCGCCACCTCGACCCAGGACATCGGGACCGGCATCCGCAGCGTCATCGCCGGCGTCCTGCGGGAGGAACTCGCGCTGCCCGCCGAGCGCGTCCGCGTGGAGATCGGCAGGACGGGCACCGTGCACGGACCGCCCTCCATCGGCAGCCGCACCACGGCCTCGGTCGCCCCGGCCGTACGCGACGCCGCGCGGCGGCTGCGGGAGCTGGGCCTGAGCGACGGGGCCAGGGTCGTCGGCAGGCGCCGCCGCGACCGGCGCGGCTACCTGACCCCGGTCGCGGTGGCCGGTATAGCCCTCGGCCGGGGGTTCAGCGGCGCCGTCCACGTCACCGAGGTCGAGGTCGACACCCGCCTGGGAACCGTCAGGCCGCTGCGCGTGTGGGCGGGGATCGCGGTGGGCCACATCTACGCCGAACGGCTGGCGCGCAGCCAGTGCGAGGGCGGCGTCGTGCAGGGCATCGGCTACGCGCTGTACGAGGAACGCCTGGTCGACCCGGTGACCGGAACCGTGCTGACCGCCAACCTCGACGACTACCGCATTCCCGGCATCGGTGACACCCCCGAGATCACCGTGCACTTCCACCGCGAGGGCTGGGACCACGTCAACGGCCACGGTGTCGGGGTCGGCGAGGTCTCCACGGTCGGCGTGGCCGCCTCGGTGGGCAACGCCGTGCACAACGCCACCGGCTGGCGCCCCCACGACCTGCCCATCCGCCCCGACCGGCTCCTCGAAGGGATCTCCCGTTGACCTCCTCCCCGAAGCCGCCCCCCGGATTCCCCGGGGCGGGTCCGCTCTCCCCGGAGCCGGGCCCCGAAGCTCGCACGACGGGGCCGTACCGCCTGCTCCCCGAGGGAGCCGTCCCACTGACCTTCTCCCCGGCTGGGGAGGACCGAGGCGGCGGCGGCTGCGCGGCGTCATGCTCTCCACCCTCGTGCTGA
>NZ_JBEXUE010000096.1:0-26109 GCF_040614275.1 Streptosporangium sp. NPDC006013 | reverse complement strand
CCGGCTCCCCTGGGTGGACGCATCGGGGCATTCACGACGGTGACGGGCACGGTGGGGCTACACGTTTGTCTCCCTGCCGCGTGTCCGCGGCAGGATGACCTCTCCGCTGCAGGGCCGCGCTACCGCAGTCACCGATGCACCCATGCAGCGGGTCCGGCTGGAGGCGGCTTACGGGCACGTCCTGCTTTCGGATGGGGCCACCGTGGATGATGGGGTGGTGATCCTCGGCCGTGCCGCACGCGAGGCCGCGCAGCACGGGCTCGCGCACCAACTGCGCAGCATCGAGGGCATCCAGCGGACCATCCAGGGGGAGATCCGCCTCCCTCTGCCACGGCGACCAGGGAGCAATCGAGTGAGCGTCAAGCAGCAGGTCATCACCGACGAGCAGTGGCAGCACGCCCACACCATCTGGGACTACCACCAGATGCACCACGACCTGAGCCGGTGTGACGTGGCCATCGGTCTGGGCAGCCACGATCTGGGGGTGGCACGCGCGGCGGTCGACCTGCACCGCGCCGGTTGGTTCCCGCTGCTCGTCTTCTCCGGCGCCACCAGCCCCACCACCGCGGCGCGCTTCCCCCGAGGCGAGGCCGTTCACTACCGCGAGCACGCGCTCGACCTCGGTATGTCCGACGAGGCGATTCTGCTGGAGCCGAACGCCACCAACACCGGCCAGAACATTGCACTGTCCCGCCAGGTGCTGGCCGATGCGGGTATTCGGCCCGGTTCGGTGCTCCTGATCTCCAAGCCGTACATGGAGCGCCGGGCCTACGCCACGGCACGAAAGGTATGGCCCGAGGTCGAGGTGGTGTGCGCCTCCGAGCCGCTTGAGCTGGATGACTACGTCAGCTCGATCGGTGATCCGAAGTTGGTCATCGACATGCTCGTCGGCGACCTCCAGCGCGTGATCGAGTACCCCAAGCTCGGCTACGCCATCGAGCAGCCCGTCCCAGGAGAGGTCCATGACGCCTACCAGGCTCTTCTCCGCGCCGGATTCGACAGCAGGCTCCTTACGCCCTGACCTGCCGTACGGCGAGGTGTGCGCCATCCACCAGCCCAACCTTTTTCCCCGGCTGGTGACGCTGGCCAAGCTGTTCGCCGCCGACTACTGGATCGTCCTGGACGACGTGCAGTTCGCACGCAGGGATTACCAGCACCGCGCGCGCCTCGCCTCGCTCGACGGCTCGTGGCAGCCGCAGTGGCTCTCCATTTCCACCCATCTGCCATACGGCCGCTCCACCTCCATCCGCGGAGCGCGTCTGGCCGATCCCTCCCGCTGCCGTCGCCGTGTCGCCCAGCTCCTCGCCGACCATTACCGGCACAGTGTCTACTGGCCGTCGTTCAAGAGGCGGCTCGAACCCGTACTCGCCGCGTTCGAGAGCACGGATCGACTGGCGGACGTGACGGAGTTGTCCACGCGTCTGCTGCTGGAGGAGGTCGGGTGGCGGGGGCAGATCCTGCACAGCAGCGATCTGCTCGCACCCGGTGAACGCTCCCAGCGCCTGGCCGACCTGGCCTGGCTGACAGGCGCCACGACCTACCTGTGCGGGACTGGGGGCATGCGATACCTGGACCCGGCCGCTTTCCGGGTCCACTCGATCGAGGTCCTCCCGTTCCAGGCCCGCGGATCGGGCATATGGGCATCCGCCCGGGAGGTGAGCGCGGTACACGCCCTGATGCTCGTCGGGTCGGGCGCTCTGGGGCGGGAACTGGAGGCCCTGCGCGGACGAGTTCTTGAGGACGATCCCCGATCTGGTGCCTAGCCCTGCTGGGCTTTGGAGATCGGTTCGCACTCCTCGCCATGCCGGGCTCATGGCACTCCGGTTCCTCGGCAAGGATCCCGACAGTCCCAACGGTGACTCGCCAACCGTCTAGGAGGACGGCGACGACTACCTGCAGGGCTTCACCTGCCTGACTCTCGTTGCTCGCGCTTTGTGTCGGCCCCCTCCGCTACGGTGCGGGCGGGCCTGATTTCCCGGGTACGCAGGAGGCCGAGGTGCGCGAAGATGGCTTCATGACGCCCTGTCAGCGGACGTGTGTTGCCTCGCGTGGGCGCGACTACCCCAGTGGGCCAACGTAATTATGCACGTTGAGTGATTCTCGTGAGGAGTCTTGTGAGCACGCTCGGTAGTTTCATCTGGTCGATCGCCGACCAGCTTCGGGGACCCTACCGCCCCAACCAGTACGGGAACGTGATCCTCCCGTTCACGATCCTTCGGCGCCTCGACTGCATCCTGGAGCCGGACCGTGAGACCGTCCGAGACCTGGCCGCGGCATACGAGAATCTGAACCGGCTCCGGATCGAGGTCAAGAAGGCCACCGGCCGGCCGTTCTACAACACCTCGAAGTACAGCTTCGCCAATCTTCTGAAGGACGCGGACGGGCTCGCGGACAACCTCGTCGACTACATCGACCGGTTCTCCGCCGATGTCGATGTGTTCGAGTACTTCGACTTCAAGAAGGAGATCATCGCCCTGGAGAAGGCCGGTCTCCTGCGCGAGATCGTGAAGTCCTTCGGCGCCGTCGACCTGCACCCTAATGTCGTGTCCAACGCCGACATGGGGGACGCGTTCGAGTACATCATCCGCAAGTTCAACGAGGCCGCGAACGAGACCTCCGGTGACCACTACACGCCGCGTGACGCGATCCGGCTGCTGGTCGACCTGCTCTTCGCCGAGAAGGACGCCGACCTGACCGAGGCAGGCATCGTCCGTACGCTCTACGACCCCACCGCCGGCACCGGCGGCATGCTCGCCCTGGCCGAGGAGCACCTGCTCGCACAGAACCCGGACGCCCGGCTGAGCCTGTACGGCCAGGAGTACAACCCGCAGTCGTACGCGATCTGCAAGTCCGACCTGCTCGCCAAGGGCCACGACGCGTCCAACATCGCCTTCGGCAACACGCTCACCGACGACGCCTTCAAGGGCCGCCAGTTCGACTTCTGCATGTCCAACCCGCCGTACGGGGTCGACTGGAAGCAGTACGCCAAGGCCATCACCAAGGAGCGCGACGAGGCAGGCCCGTACGGCCGCTTCGCGCCGGGCCTGCCGGCCACCTCGGACGGGCAGATGCTGTTCCTGCTGCATCTGGCGCACAAGATGCGCGCCCCCGAGGACGGCGGCGGCCGGGCCGGGATCGTCATGAACGGCTCGCCGCTCTTCAACGGGTCCGCCGAGTCCGGCCCGTCCAACATCCGCAAATGGCTACTGGAGAAGGATCTGGTCGACGCGATCGTCGCGCTGCCGACCAACATGTTCTTCAACACCGGCATCGCCACCTACATCTGGATCCTCGACAACACCAAGCATCCCGACCGCAAGGGCCTGGTTCAGCTCATCGACGGCACGTCGTTCTGGACGAAGATGCGCAAGAACCTCGGCAGCAAGGGCCGCGAGATCAGCGACACCGACCGCGCCAAGGTCGTCGGTTTGTACGCCGATTTCACCGACGCCGACCCGGACTTCTCGAAGGTGCTGCGCAACGACGAGTTCGGCTACTGGACCATCACCGTCGAGCGACCACTGCTGGACGAGGACGGCAAGCCAGTCGTCGACCGCAAGGGGAAGCCGAAGCCTGACTCCAAGAAGCGCGACACCGAGAACGTGCCGTTCACCTACGGCGGCTCGACCGCCGGTCCTGCGGGCAAGATCGAGGTCATCCAGGCGTACTTCGACGCCGAGGTGAAGCCGCATGTTCCCGACGCCTGGATCGACTGGACCAAGGTCAAGATCGGCTACGAGATCCCCTTCACCCGCCACTTCTACAAGTACGTCTCCCCTCGTTCACTCGCCGAGATCGACGCTGACCTGGAGAAGCAGGTCGCCAAGATTCTTGACCTGCTGCGGGAGGTTGAGGGATGACCGAGCGATACACCGAGCACGTCGACTCGGGTGTACCGCGGGGCGGCCACGAAATGACTCGGCTTCACTGGCTGGTCCAGCACGAACGTCCGATGACCTACGGCATCCTTCAGGCTGGAGAGCTAGTTGATGGCGGTGTTGCTTACGTCGGACCGTCGGATATCACCGGTGAGGGCGCCTCACCGGAACTGGACGCGCTGCGAACGACAGCACCTGAAATCGCGGCGAATTACCGGCGGTCAGTTCTGGTAGGTGGCGACGTCGTTGTGTCGATCGGTCCCGCCTATGGGAAGGTCGCCGTCGTTTCGGACGACCTGGCGGGAGCGAACCTGACGCAAGACACGGTCCGTGTCGCGCTACGGCCGGAACTGATCGACACACGGTTCCTCGTTTGGGCGCTGCTGTCCTCCCAGACCGCTGAGTACTGGGACTACCAGATCATGGGAGCGACGTTCCGTCGCTTGAATCTGGGTACCTTGGCGCGGACCCCCATCCCGCTCCCGCCGCTGGAAAAGCAGCGCGCCATCGCTGACTACCTCGACCGCGAGACCGCCCGCATCGACACGCTCATCGAGGAGCAGCAGCGCCTGATCGAGATGCTCCGCGAGCGCCGCAAGGCTCTCATTGAGAAGACAGTCTTCGCAGGGTTGTGGAATGCCGACACGAACAACCGCCCTGAGCTCTGGCTTCCGTCGACTCCGGTCCACTGGCGCGTCGTACAACTCGGATTCATGTGTGACACCCTGGCTGGTTACGCGTTCCCTAGTGATGCCTTCAGCATTGACGAGGCTCATGCACGCCTGCTACGTGGCGTGAACGTGAAGCCCGGCAGGATCGACTGGGCCGAAACGGTCTACTGGGACACCGAGGCTTCTGCTGTTCCGAGCGAGTACGAGCTTGAAGCTGGGGATCTTGTGTTTGGAATGGACCGTCCATTTGTGGGGAGCGGTGTCAGAGTCGCTGCCCTCTCAAGCAGCGACCTTCCGGCGCTGCTGCTCCAGCGGGTCATGCGGATTCGACCGACGGCGGAGGGCGACCGAGGGTATGTGCAGTACGTGATGTTGACCGACGCGTTTTTCGACTACTTGGAGCCGCTGTTCACCGGGGTCAGCGTGCCCCATGTGAGCGAGTGGCAGGTTCGGAAGTTCAAGATGCCTTTCCCACCGTTGGATGAGCAGCGCAGCATCGCTGCTCATCTAGATGAGGTGACGGCGAAGATCGATCAACTCATCGCGGAGACCGAGCGGTTTGTCGACCTCGCTCGGGAGCGTCGAGCCGCGCTTATCACCGCGGCGGTGACGGGCCAGATCGACGTACGAGAGGTCGCGTAATGGCTGATCACAATGAGGTCGTCTTCGAGACCGAGATTTGTGAGCACCTCGCGGCCCACGGCTGGCTGTACTCGGAGAACGACACCGGCTACGACCAGGAGCGAGCGCTGTTCCCCGAGGACCTGTTCGCATGGTTGGAGGCGACCCAGAAGCTGGTGTACGACAAGGCGCTGAAGGCGGCTGGGTCGCAGGCGAAGTTCCTTGATGTGCTGGCCACGGCCCTCGATAAGCCCCTCGAACATGGCGGCGGGATGCTGAACATCCTGCGTGCCGGCGTGCAGTACATCGGCGGTGGCCGATTAAAGATGGCGCAGTTCCGGCCCGAGACGACGCTGAACGAGACGACGAACGCCGAGTATACGGCGATGCGCGTCCGGGTGATGCGTCAGGTGCGTTTCTCGACCGCCGACCAGCGCAGCATTGACCTGGTGTTCTTCGTCAACGGGCTCCCGGTCGCCACGGTGGAGCTGAAGACCGACTTCACCCAGTCGCTGAACGAGGCGATCCAGCAGTACCAGAAGCATCGCAACCCACTGACCAACGGTCGGCGCGAGCCGCTGCTGTCGTTCGGACACCGTGCGCTGGTCCACTTCGCGGTCTCCAACGACCTGGCCGCGATGACGACCCGGCTGGAAGGTGAGAAGACACAGTTCCTACCGTTCAACACCGGCTTCGAGGACGGTGCCAGGAACCCGCCTGGTGCGGATGGGAAGTCGGCGACGGCGTACCTGTGGGAGCGGGTCTGGGAGAAGCACGCCTGGCTCAACATCATCGGCCGGCTGATGATCGTGGAGACCAAGGAGGAGTGGGACGTCGCGACCGGCACGTCGGTGCGTCGTACGAGCATGCTGTTCCCCCGGTTCCACCAGTGGGAGGCGGTCACGAACATCGTGGCCGCGGTGGCTGAGGAGGGTGTCGGCCGGCGTTACCTGATTGAGCACTCGGCGGGGTCGGGGAAGACCAACACGATCGCCTGGACGGCACACCGTCTCGCGCGACTCCACGTCGATGATGAGAAGGTCTTCGACTCGGTCATCGTGGTCGTGGACCGCACGGTGCTCGACGGGCAGCTTCAGGACGCGATCCGGCAGATCGACGGCACAGGGAAGATCGTCGCGACGATCAGCCCCGAGGACGTGCGCAAGGCCGGTGCGAAGTCGAAGTCCGGCCTGCTGGCACAGGCGCTGAAGAATGGCGAGTTAATCATCGCGGTGACGGTGCAGACCTTCCCGTACGCACTCGATGAGATCCGGGCCGAATCTGGCCTGAAGGGCAAGCGGTTCGCCGTCATCGCAGATGAGGCGCACTCCTCGCAGTCGGGGCAGATCTCCTCGAAGCTGAAGAAGGTCCTGACCACCGAGGAGATCAAGGAGATCGAGGACGGCGGCTCGGTCGACGTCGAGGCGGTCTTGGCCTCGGAGATGGCCGAGCGGGCCGAGTCGGAGAACATCTCCTACTTCGCCTTTACCGCAACGCCGAAGAACAAGACCCTGGAGCTGTTCGGCCGCACGGGGCCGGACGGCAAGCCGCACGAGTTCCACCTGTACTCGATGAAGCAGGCGATCGAGGAGGGCTACATCCTCGACGTGCTCAAGGGCTACCAGTCCTACGACACCGCGTTAAAGATCGCCGGCAAGGCCGAGAGCGGCGACGGTGGCGAGGTCGAGGAATCGGCCGCGCGCAAGGGGCTGATGCGGTGGGTACAGCTGCACCCGACCAACATCAGCCAGAAGGTTCAGATCATCGTCGAGCACTTCCACGCCAACGTCGCCTACCTGCTGGAGGGCAGGGCGAAGGCGATGGTCGTCACCGACTCGCGCAAGGCCGCGGTGAAGTACAAGAAGGCGATCGACGCCTACATCACCAAGCGGGCCGCCGAGGATGCGTCGTACAACTACCGGACCCTGGTCGCGTTCTCCGGGTCGGTGTCGATGGCCGAGAACGAGAAGTGGAGCCAGGACTGGGGGCCGACGCCGTCGAAGGACGACGAGTTCACCGAGGCCAAGATGAACCCTGGGGCGGGCGCCGACCTGGCCGCGGCGTTCAAGGGCGACACGTACAAGATCATGCTGGTCGCCAACAAATTCCAAACCGGCTTCGACCAGCCGCTGCTCTCGGCGATGTACGTCGACAAGAAGCTCTCCGGGGTCACCGCCGTGCAGACGCTCTCCCGGCTCAACCGCACCCACCGCACCGCCGACGGGGAGCAGAAGGCCAAGACGTTCGTCATCGACTTCGTCAACAAGCCCGACGACATCAGGGCCGCCTTCGAGCCGTACTTCACCAACGCCGCCCTGGAGACCGAGACCGACCCGTACGTCGTCGTACACCTGGCGAACAAGCTCGCCCAGGCGGGGATCTACACCGAGGAGCAGGTCCGCCAGGTCGCCGAGCTGTGGGTCACCCGCAAGGGCAACAACGCGCTCTCGGCGGCAATCAGCCCGGCCCAGCATGACTTCCGGCGTCGCTACGCGGCAGCGATCGAGACCGAGGACAAGGTCACGCTCAACAGGCTCGACCTCTTCCGCAAGGACGTCTCCACCTACGTGCGGCTCTATGACTTCATGAGCCAGATCGTCGACTACGGCGACCCGTACATGGAGATGCTCTCGATCTTCCTCCGGCTTCTGGAGAAGGTCATCGCCGAGTCCTCGTGGAGCGCCGAGGTCGACCTTTCGGACGTGGTCCTGGTCGGTGTGAAGCACAGCAAGGCAATCGCGGTTGACATCTCGCTAACCGGAGACGGCGCGCTGAAGGGGATCAGCGGAGCAGGCACCGGCACCAAGAAGGAGCCGAAGTACGTCGCGCTCCAGGTCGTCATCGACAAGATGAACGACCTTTTCGGCGCCGAGTCGTTCGCCGAGTCCCAGATCCGGGAGTTCGTGCAGGGGCTCGTGCAGCGACTGCTCGCCGACACGAACCTGGTCCAGCAGACCCGGGTGAACTCGAAGAAGCAGTTCATGGAGTCGCAGGACTTCCAGTCCGCCGTCACTGAGGTCGTCGCCGACAACCAGGAGGCGCACAACACCATGGCTGACTACTTCTTCACCGACGGGCCTGCGATCAAAGGGATCATCGTGGCGCTCGCCGACGCGTTCTACGAGGCAGCGATCGACAAGGGGCAGGTCGGCCTTGCTCAGGATCTTGAGGTGTCCCCTCACAGTTCACCCTGAATCGCCCCGTGGTCAGTGGAGACCACACCGTCTGTTGGGTGTCAGGCGCTATCGGGGTTGGAGAGGTCATCGCGGGCGATGACCACACGGGTGGCCTTGCCAGCCTTACTGGCGGTGGTGGTCGGTGGCAGGGCCCGGACGTGAATGAAATACACCCGGACGCCAGCGAGTTCGGCGTACGGCGGCCAGGTGTCGGGGGTGCCGTCGGTGGGGAAGTCGAGGAGCTTGTCGGTGAGGTTGTAGATAACGAGGTAAGCGGTGTGCTGCCCGTAGTCGTGCGCGTACTTGATGATCTGGTGCATGCCCTTGATGAGGTAGGACTTGCCTCGCCCGCCGCCGTCGAAGATCTTTCCATCGCAGATCAAGGGCTCGCTGCCGTCGAGGTCGCCAATCAGATCCGCTTCGCCTGAGGCTGATCGTGGCTTGGCGTGCGTGAGGTGATTGCCTTCCAGGAACAGGAAACGCTGAAGGTCAAGGTTGTAGATCTCCTCGCCGTTGCGAGTGTCGGCCGTGTACCGGGCGTGCAGTTCGTCGCGCCGACGCGTTCGCCGAGGAAGTCGAACAGCGGCTGCAGGATGTCCTCAGCGAACTCCCGCCAGCTGTCCTGAAGGTTGGACTTGTTGCTGTATTCCATGGCGGTCCGAAACCCTGCCTGGGGATTGCGTTCGTCCTCCGCCGCGATGTCCTGCAACAGCTCCCAGACGAGGGTGGCACGCCCTTCCTCGGTCCTGCTTGGCCAGACGAGCGGCTCGTCGCGGGCCAAACCTGCGCGGAAACGCTCTCGGTCCAGGCCGGACTCGGCTCTGCCAGCTTCCTCCAGCAGGCCTCTGAGAGCCGGCTGGCCTTTGATCCATGCGACTGTGAGATGTACCTCGTGGCCAGCACTGGCGAAGGACGCGATCATGAGTCGGCGAAGTCGTTCGCGTACAGCCACCTGCAACTGCTGTTGGTACTTCATCGGCTGAGGCCTTTCAGAGCTTGTGTGATCTCCTGGTCGACGACCTTGCCCGCGTTCTGAGCGCTGCCGGTGCCGTCGACTAGCCGGAGCTGGATGAAACAGCAGGGACACGTGACGGTGGCCTGCGCCACGACTTCTGAGTACCTGATCCATATCGGGTAACCGCACTGAGTGCAGGAAATCTCGAGATCTGTTCGAAGGAACTGTGTCGCGAGGGATTCGCCCATGACGGCATTCTTCCGCAGAGGGCTGACATCGAGTACCTGATCTCAGCGGGGAGAGGGCCGGATGAGGGTTCGTGTTGCCGATGCAGGAAGCACCGGCTTACCCGCGGACTTGACGGACGAAGAAGCGTTCGTCGGCTCCGGGCACGAAGGCGGAGTGGGCGCCGAAGATCATCTATATGTCTTTTGTGCGCCAGGAACCTGGGCTCTGGCTCACTCTCGATGATCATTGAGAGTGAGCCAGAGATCAACAACTTGTCGTTCAGCATCAGTCGCTCATCGACCTGCTACCAAAATATCTTCAAGCAAGATCTTTTAGAAACCACTATTTCAACGCTGCTATCACCATCTCTGATTACGATCTACCTAATATCAACACAATCTGTCATAATTCCTTACAAGATCAATTCAAGACTTTGGACGAAGGTATCTGCGATACGGGCGGCCTTCGGCCGGAGAACTGGCGCTGAGCTGGGCGGATGTGGGGAGGTGGGTGCGCTGGCGTGGGTGAGCACGCTTGGACCCGACCAGGCGCAGGTCGACTACCGGCTGCGCGAAGGCGCCGGATGCGGCGTCCCCGAGCTCCAAGCGGACGCACAGCTGGCCTACCGGCTGACCGGCGAGCGTCCCTTGATGTGGATCGGCGACGGTCTGCGCGAGGTCGGCCTCACCCCCGGCAGTCCCCTCACCGCCGACCAGCACGACACGGCCCGCGCCCTGATGGACGGCCGCCACCCGCACACCGGTGAGGTACTGGTAGCAGCGAAGAAGGCCGTCGACCCGCGCGCGATGCTGCCCGGTGCCCCGCTCCTGGCCGCCCTGCAGCAGGCCGCGATCGAGCGCGGCGCCGCGGCGGTCAGCGCGCTGGTGCGCGGCAACGAGGCGATGACCAAACGCGCGGCGCGGCTGGAGCGCGGCGTGCAGCGCAAGGGCGAGGCGTACGTGCTGGCGTACGAAGATGCGCGCAAACTCGCGAAGACTGCTGGCCTGGATCTCGCCGCCGTCTACGACGCCGAGCAGTTGGCCGAGGCGCGCCGCTGGCGCGAGGCGCGGGTGCGCGTCGGCAACCGCGGATACGACCTCACCTTGGATGTCAGCAAAAGCGTCAGCCTGCTGCACGCTCTGTCGAGCCCCGAGGTCGGCGCGGCGGTCCAGACGATGTTCACCCAGAGCGTCGTCGAGACCGTCGCGGCGGTGCAGGAGTGGGTCGCCTACGGCCAGCGCGGCCACCAGGGCGATGACGAGCTCGCCGAGCGCATCGCCTCCAGCGGCCTGCTGGGCTGGGTCCTGGAGCACCGAACCGCCCGCCCGGTCGACGGCCAGGCCCCGGATCCGCACCTGCACGCGCACGCGTCGATCGCCAACATGGTGCGCGGCATTGATGGGAAGTGGTCGGCGGTGGCCGCCGGCGGTCGGGACCTGTTTCGCCACGCCCACGCCGCTGATGCGTTCCTCAAAGCGCGCCTCCGGCGTCAGACGATCGAGACATTCGGGGTGCGCTGGGAGCGCGACGCGCACACCGGGGCGTGGGAAATCGTCGGCATCGACGAGACGATGCGCGCCCGGTTCTCCAAGCGCGACACCCAGGTCAAGGCATTGCTGGCCGAGCACGGCATCGCCTATGAGGAGACTCACCAGCACGCCCGCCGGGTGGCCAGCGCCACCAGCCGCCAGCCTAAACACGATGCCGTCGCGGCCGGGGACCTGGCGGCGAACTGGCATGCCCAATGCGCCGCCGACGGCATCGACGCCGCCGCCGTCATGGCCTCGTGCCTGCACCCGGGCGAAGGCCTCCCGCCGCGGCCCAGCGCACAACAGATCGCCGCGTGGATCTGGCGCGCTGATGGCGGCCTGACCTCCCACACCAAGGTCGTCACCCGCGCCGATGTGTTCGCCGCGGTGGCCGACGCTTGCCCCGATGGCATCGCCGACCGCGCCGATGCCGAGGCGCTGACGGATGCGGTGCTGGCCTGCGAGCCGGCCGTGCGCCTGCCCGATACCGGAACGCGGCACCTGGTCAACTCCGCCCGCTACACCTCCACCGACATCCTGCGGGCCGAGCAGCAGGTGCTGCACATCACCCGCCAGCGCTACGACGAAGGCGCCGCCGTTCTCGACGCTGCGGCCATCGCGCTGTCGCTGGATGCCTTCGAGGTCGCCCACGACCTCACTTTCTCCGCCACTCAGCGCGCCGCCCTGTACCGCCTACTGGCCGACGGGCGCGGTGTTGAGGCGCTCATCGGCGTTCCTGGCGCGGGCAAGACCATGCTGATGGCCGCCGCCCGCGCCGGGTGGGAGAGTCGCGGCCTGGTGGTGGCCGGCGCCGCGACCGCCGCCGTGGCGGCCGCGAACCTGACCGCCGAATCGGGCATCGACGCGCACACCATCGCCACCTGGATCCACCGCATCACCGACCCTGACAGCTGTGGCCTGGACGGCGTCGACGTCCTGGTCATCGACGAGGCCGCGATGGTCGACGACCGCGACCTGGCCGCCCTGCTGACCGAAGCGCATCGCACCGGCACGAAGGTCGTGGCGATCGGCGACCCGCTGCAGCTACGCGCGATCGGCGTCGGCGGCACCTTCGCCGCCCTCCACCGGCAAGTCGACGGCCTGGTGCTCAATGAGAACCGGCGCCAGCGTGACCCGATCGAGCGCCAAGCCCTGGCCCAATGGCGCGACGGTGACCGGGCCGAAGCGCTGCTCACCTGGAGCCGCGGCGGCCGGGTGCACGCCGGGCGCGACGCCACCGACACCCTGGCCGCGTTACTGGCCGACTGGGCTACGTTGCGCGTCGGCTACCGCGACGTGCACGACGAGCTCGCCGCCGTGTTGGTGCTGGCCGGAACGAACGCCGAAGCCGACCGCCTCAACGCCGCCGCTCGCGCGATCCGCCGCGAGCACGGAGAGCTCTCCGGGCCGCAGGTGCTCTACTGGTTACCGGGCGGGCGCACCTTGGAGCTGGCGGTCGGCGACCATGTGCGGGTACGGGCCAACGACTACCGCTCCCGCAAGAGCAAGGGGCGGCGCGCGGACGTCCTCAACGGCTACCGCGGCGTCGTCGTCGCGATTCACCGCGACCGGTCGGTGAGCGTGCAGTGGCGTCGCCTGGGCGCTGACGGCCCGGCCCTGGTCGTCGAGCGGGTGACGCCCGCTTACATCGCCGCCGGAGGCCTCTCGCACGGCACCGCGATGACGGTGGCCGCCGCCCAAGGCCTGACCAGCCACCACACCCTCATCTACGGCATGGGCCTGGACCCGCACACCCTGTACGCGGCGATGAGCCGCGACCGCATCAGCGCCCGCCTGTACCTGCCGCGCACCGTCCTGGAATCCGACGCTGATCGCGCCCGCCACGGCGAGCCGCGTAATGCGGCCGAGGAGCTGCACCGCGCCCTGGACGCCTACGCCGCCACCCTGCAAGGCGACCGCGCCGACCAGCTCCTCACCCCTGAGCCTGAGCCGATCGCCGCGGTGCGGGCCCGCGGACTGGCGGCCATCGAAGCCGAGGCGGCCTGGGCGGTGGCCGCCCGTGTGGCGCTGAACGAGGTCACCCGCCCCGATCGCCCGCACGGCCTGCTCAGCGATGCGGTCCTGCACGCCCGTATCGAGGCAACCGCCGCCCAAGCGACGCCCCTGGCCGGGCAGGTCGCCCAGCAACGGCGCCGCGAGCGCGAGCAGGCCGAGCAGGTCGCCGCCATCCGCGCCCAGGTGAAGACCGAGCTTGTCGATGAGCGTGACCGTCTGGCCCACGCTCTAGACCAAGCCCGCACCGCTGGCGACTGGCGACAAGACGCCCAGGGCACCTACCAGCGTGCCCAGCAGCGCGTCTACCGGCTGCAGGCGGCGCTGGCCGAGAAGAACAGCGGGCTGCGCGCTCTGCTGCCCAGCAGCCAGCGCACCCGGCTGCAGGAGAAGCTGCAGGAGGCCTCCCAGGCGATGAACAGAGCCGCCCGCCGGGCTGAGGCCGCCGCCCGCGCCGAGCAGACCGCGCTGCACGCCGCCCGCCAGGCCTCCCCCTCGTGTACGAGCGCGGCCGACCTGCAGACCCGGCACCGCCGCCTGCGTGACTCGACGTCCTTCACCAAGGTGCTGGAGAAGACGATCGCTGAGCGCGTGGAGCAGGTGATGCCGGGCCTGGCCGACCGGAAGCGCGTCGCGGCCGCCCGGCTCAGCTTCCGCACCATCGTCGACTCCCCCGACGGCCAGCACGAGCGCGCCACCCGCTTGCTGGCTGATTTGGTCGCCGAGCGCGACCACCGCCACGGGCTCGACCGGGAGGTGCGGCGCGACCAAGACCGCGCCCGCCGCGACCCGGCCGCAGCCGAGCGGGTCCGCGCCCGAAACGAACAGGCCCGTGAACGCACCGAAGCGCGACAGCGTCAGGCCGCCGAGCGGACCTACTCCCGTCGCCCGCCCACCGCCAGAGGCCCCGGCCCGGGGTTGCGTATGTGAGCTCGGGGGCGGACGTGGTGGAGCTTTCGGAGCTCGCGCGTGCGGGGGCAGGGGCGTGGTCGTCGCGGCCCGAAGTATGGCCGTCGGCTCCGCGGCCCTCAAGGCCACGATCTTCGCTGCGCTCAACTCGTGGCCTTGACCGCCGCAATCGCCGACAGCCTGAAGGGCCACCACGACGACCATGCGGTCCGGAACGAGGAAATGAATCTACGCCGTAAAAGCGTAGGGAGAAAAGCGGGCAAGGTGACCGGGAAGGACCTGACGGAGTTCTCGGGACGACATAGCGTCGAGGTATGGGCGAGGAGCAACAGGAAGCGCCGATCTGCGGTACCTGCCTGGGCGCGGGCGGCGAATGGATCGACCGCAACGGCAGCAGCACCAAGCAGAGCGTCTGGGTGGCGTGCACCGCGTGCGCGGGGACGGGGCGGCGATGAGCGACCCGATCACCTGCCCCGAATGCGAGGGCGACGGCGGTCAGCGGCTGGGCCGTCTGCGGATCGCGTGCCGGTTCTGCCACGGCCGGGGCTGGGTCGGCGCCGAGCACGAGCCCGCCGAACCTCCCCCGCCGCCGACCGAGCCGCCCCCGGCGTGGGAGCACCGCATCTGGTCCGACCCCGCGGCCGCCGCCGTCCTGGGATGCCGCTACTGCCTGGGATCGGAGACGGTGGCCCACCTGGACGAGAGCACCCGCACACTGGTGATGGCACCCTGCCGATGCCAGGCATCGGGGGATCTGTCGGCGAGCGCGTAGAAAACCGCGGTCATGTTCGGCCCCAGTTCCGCGGCGCCGCTCCAGGACGCGACGTCCGCTGCGCGCTACCGTGGTGATGTTCTCCTCCGATGGGGAGAGCCATCCTTGGGCGGCCGGTGTAGAGCCGGGTGTGACGTCGGTCGGCTCCCGGTATTACCGCGCCCTGGCCCGACCCAACTGAGCCCCAAACGGCGTTGATCTTGCTGTGACTTGCCTGGTCAATGCTGGCTGCTCATGAAACACCGCTCGTGACCGTGATCTGTGACCAGCGTTGCCGTTGACGGCTGGGTCAGTGGCTGAGGCCTCGGACCAGCGTGGATAGGAATCGAATCGAGTCCTCGACACGGTGCTTGATCGTGCGAAGGGTGGGGATGTCGAAGCGTCCTGCCATGCCGTGTGTGCCCTTGTTGAATTGGGAGAACAGGTTCATCACGTCGTTGACGTTGGTCTCTATGAAGTCGCCCAGGGCCTCGTAGCTGGCGCCGTTCAGATCGAGCAGGTAACCGATCTTCTCTCGCCGCGCGACCGCCTTGCCGTCCGGTCCTCGCTCGCAGTTCGGCTTGGCTTGCAGCACCGCGGCGTCGGGAGCCTTCATGTTGATCAGTTCCACGATGACCTCGCGGGCGCTGGTGCAGAAATGTCGCGCAGCGTCGGGGTTTCGCGGATTGATCGCGAAGCGGGCGCCCTCCCAGCGGTTGTGCAGGTCTAGTGATAGGGCGGACAGTTCGTCGGTGAGCGACGTTTCCTCGGTCTCCTCCGCGTCGGCGGCTGTCTCGCCCAGGAGGGTGTTGGCGACGTGCGCGCTGTTGGCCGTCTCGGCTTCCGCCAAGTCGGCCAGCTCTTGTCCGCGCTCGTTCCACAGTGCGGACTGCTCGTCGACGTGGGAGTACGCGGTGTGCAGCGCGATGGTCGAGGTCTGCACCGTGACGTAGCGGGTCGTCGAGCGCTGGCCGTTGAGTCGTGCGATCTCGGCGTTGAGCCGCTGTCGATTGGAACGCACGCGCGCGTTGTACGCGCGCACGTCGCGGTTGTAGTCGTCGGTGGCGCGCTTCACCTTGCGGTTGTGCGCCGTAACTTCGCGGTTGTACTTGTCGACGGCCTGCTTCAACTTACGGTTGTAGTTGCCGACCATGCGGTTGTACTGGGCCGGGGTGACCTTTCGTGGCATTTCAACCTCCGCGCGCAACGGTAACGCCAGACGTACGACAGAAACGGCGGGCAGCGCCGGGGTCCTTCCTATGTACTGTGTCGCTCAGGATAACTCTCCGGGCCGACAGCCCGCTTCTGACTATCGAGCGTGAGCGAACCGATCAGGATCACCTGCGATTTCGTGTGTGAGGCCATCCGTGGGTGACAGTCGCGTGGTTGCTCACCCGAAACGGATCGGCCGCCGTGTCTTCACATAGAGCGACTCACCTGTATCGGACCGCTGGATGGCGGTAGGTCAGCTGGCGTCGGCCCGCTACCGCCACTGACCGATTGATTGCTGCTCAGGGGCCGGCTCGCCGCGCGGATCGACAAGCTGGCCATGCCGGAGGCGAAGCGGATTCGGCCACCAGCGGCCGGATAATGTCGCGAGCCTCGCACACTAGCTCCCCTACCCTTGATCTGTGACAACGCCGACCAAACCACCGTGGCGCCCGCTCTGGGATCGGGTCGCCGGAAAGACCGGCGAGCGAGAGCTCGTCGATGACGTGCCCGACTATCTCCTCCCCGTCATCCAAGAGTGGTTGGCGGGCACGTTGGACCTGTTCGATGACATGGCCACCTCTATACAGCTACGGCTCAGAAAGGTGTTCACTACTCAGCGCGACAGACGGGGAAATCACTTTGTCGTCGTGGAGGGCAGTGAGCTTCTCGGAGCGATCGACGCTGCGCTCTTCGCGAAGTCTTGGCTCGTAGAAGGCCACGACACGTCATATGGGGTATCCATAGGCGAGCGGGAATCTCGGCGCATATGGACCGTCCAGGTCAAAGAACTACAGTTCCGCCTGTGGGAGGGCGGTTCTGCTTGGCAGCTGACCGAAAATTTTGACGGGTTGGAGCGGCGCGTCGACGAGACCGTTGTGAAGGCAGCCCAGAGCACGATCACTGCAGCGCCCCCTGATGCATCTACCCGTCTGAAGGCGGCGTGGTCTGCGGCCTACGGGTTCCACCCAGACCCGGAGAAGGCGTACAGCCAGGCGATCAAGGCGGCTGAGGCGGTCGTCATCCCGGCGACGATCCCCAACGCGGGCACCCCGACGCTGGGCACGGCCTTGAAGCACCTGGAAGACACCGCCGCGAAGTGGACGACGGTCCTCGACGACAAGAGCGGGAAGCCCGCCTCTGCCGAGCCCGTCATCGGCCTGATCAAGATGCTCTGGCAGGGACAGCGCGACCGGCACGCAGGTGGGCCGACGTCGAAGCCGACCACGCAGGAAGCCGCAGAGGCCGCCGTGCACGCGGCGATCCTGATCGTGCAGTGGTTCAACAGCAGCGCCGTCGTCAAGAACCCGTGACGAGAAAGGGCCGGATGACCTGCGCTCCCCACGAGTGCTGAATCAGCCAGGCATTCAGGCCATAGACGTCGGCCAGGATTCGGGGCATGTGCATCGGAACGAAAAGTCCCGTTAGCAGAGCAGAGTTGAGCGGCTTACCGTGACTTTCCGTTCCGATGCACAAAGCTGCCCCGGAAACCGTCTGCGATCGCCACTTCGGTGCTCGCTGTGATGGTCGACGGCGATCGACGCCACGCCAACTCCTTCGTCGTCGGCGTGCCACTGAACGTCGACGTCGCCTTGGCGCTCAACATCGACGCGGGACGTTCGGCTCCCGGTGTTACCGGCCGCTCCCCGGCGCCATCTGCTGACCGTCCCGGTGTGGCGACGCCCCTGCCGGGGGTACGGCTGATCGTCAGTGAGCGATGTCCTGGTGCTGGCTAAGGTACTCACGGACGGCGTGCTCGGGAATACGGAAACTGCGTTGGACGCGGATGGCCGGCAGCTCGCCACTGTGGACGAGCCGGTAGATGGTCATCTTCGACACCCTCATGAGGGTTGCGGTCTCGGCTACTGTCAGGAAGCTGATCTCGCTGAGGGGGCCTCCGGGGATGCCATACAGGGCGCCGTCGACGAGGCGGTCGATCTCCGCTTCGCGAATCGCGTGATCATTGCCGGCGATACGGATGATCGCTTCTACAGTGAAAGCCGATGGGACCTGATCCGGAGGGCAGGCGCGGCTGATCAAGTCCGTCACAACTTCGTGCTGGCTCTGCTGGGTCACCATGACGTCGACCTTTCAGGTGGCGTGTTGAGCAGGGGCCGATCGGTCAGGAGCACCACGGACATCGTCCCCATCGTTTCGCCGGGTACCACAGCGTCGTTATCGCCAGTCTTTCGGCTTTCTCGGTGGCCTGGGCCGCCGACAGCCCTTCCATCTCCCGGGTGTTGAGGAAAGCCATCACGGTACGTTCCCAGTGGTCCTCGGCGGTATTCAGTTTGTCCTGGTGAACTTTCTCCACGAAGGCTTCAACGAAGCGAGGTTCGGCCCCCTCGCCGTCATAAAGTGCCCGCAGGGACCTCACCGCGTTCCTTTCCGTCGGCTGCTTGAGGGCCGGGCCTGCCTGCGCAGGGCTTGGGCGACGTCAGCCTCGGACTGCGTGCGCCGGGCGTCGATCTGTCGGGTCACCAGGTAGCCGGCGGTGCCGCCCACGAACGCGGGGATCATCAACCAGCCGATGAGCGATACTGCCCAGCTCGCCACGGGCGCTGGGACCTCGGCGGGCGACTTGATGCCGATCATCACCTCATATGCGGTTGACCAGCCGATCAGTACGGCGTCGATGGCGAAGACAAGGAAGAACGCCAGCGCTAGCCAGATCGCCCGTGTCAGCAGCCAGTAGCGGGTCTTGCTCAGCGCGGCCAAGGAGCGCAACCGCCGTCGGCCTCGGGCCCGCAGGGGCAACCGCGGCGGCGGTGTCGCTGACGTCATCCTTTGAAAGTAATCGTCGGCTCAGGTCTTTCAAGAGCGGCGAGGCATTAAGTGAGGTGATCCGTACGTCGCGCTCGCGCCCCTCGCGGTGGTGACCGTGGGGCGTGTGGCTCCGGAGCTCGATTGGTCTTCCCCTCACTGCCTTTCGCGAGCTCTGGGAGAAGACGCAACCCAGCCGGAACCGTCAAAAACGATCTTCTTCAACGGCGGGCGAGAATCGCGGCCGCCCGAGTCTTCCTCGCAGGCCGATGATGGCCGTTGCGAAGCCATAGGTCCAGGTAGTCGTCCCTCGCTCCGCTCGGGCCGCTCCACCTGGACCTGTGGCTTCGCGACGGCCGATTCGGCTGCTGCCGAGGAAGAGCCCGGAGCCCCGAGAGGTAGGAACATCGAAGGTGCGTGGCGTTGCACGCGCGACGTTCTGAAGGGATGGAGCTCGAAGGGACGCGTGGAGGGGGTCAGCGGCCTTCGAGGTCTTTCACGCGAGACTCCAGATCTTCTATGCGCTCGGCCAGTCGGCGCACCTCGGTCATCGCCTGCTGAAGTTCGGAGGACGGCTCATTCTGGTCAGGAGTCTTGACCACGTATGTGCCGCGCGTCGATTGCGTGCTGATCAGGCCATCGCGCGCGAGTTCGTCCAAGGCTCGACGAACCGTCTCGACGGCCACGCTGTAGCGCTGGGCCAACTGCCGCCGCGCCGGAAGCCGCTCGCCGAGCTTGAGTCGACCTGCCGTCACCTCTTGACGCAGGTCGTCTGCAATCTGCAGGTAAGCAGGCCGAGGATCGCTGAAATCAGGCACGGACACAACACCAAGGCTAAGCCCTTCAGCTGTACCAGGAAAGCACAGTTGAGCTATACCTAGATTGAACTAGTACAGTATGGTCTACCTAGACCAAACTGATCGCCAGGCAAGGGGGAAGGGTGAGAGCAATCGCCATGGGCTGATAGCTCTGGCCAGGTGCGATGTCGGCCGTGCTTTTGATCACTAACCGGATGGATGTGCACGCATGGCAAACCAGCGGTGCGGCGTGGAGGTGGTGAGGACGGCAGGGGGATCGCGAGGCGCTGAAGCGCGAGGCGAAACTTCTGACTTTGTGAGTCAAGACCAGCAAAGTGATTTGTGTCATCATGGCAGATACGTCTGCTACGTACGTGATTCCTGGAACACGAGGGGGTGGGGCGTCTGGGGGATCACCAGCAGCTAGGAAGCGGACAACTGCGCATGTCGGCAGCTCCCCGCCGAATCGTGAAGTTGGCCCTCTGCAAGTTCACTACAGGAGGACCCGGCGCCCGCATTGCTTGGAGGCTGGCCGGCGCCGGGCCTTCCGTCAGACCCACTCGAAGGGAGTAGGTCATGTTCAGCATCCCATCCATCGCAAGCACAGACACCTTAGGGGTGCCTCACTGGCTCATGCGTCGGCTGCTGACTCTCGTCACCACTCTGACGGGACGCGGGCATCTTGACAAGATCTCAGCGATCGGAGTCAATGCCGATGGCTGACACCGTCTGGCTGTCGTCAGATGGCCCCCATGGTGACGACTACACCAGTGAGGTCGCCGCAGCCGTATCCGAGGCTGTCCGGGTCCTCAACCACGCCACGCTCTCCCATGTCGGCGTTACCTATCCGTCCACCGTGTACGACGTTCTGGGCCGTATTGGCATTTCGACGGCTGGGCTTGACCAACTGCTGAGGCAACTCGGCGAGGCGTTGCGGCGCATGCAGGAATCCGGGCAACTGGGTGACGACCATGGCGACCCCGGCGAGCGTCTTGACAAGGCTTTGTCAGAACTTACGGCGGCCCGGAAGTCGGCACGTGACCTCGCGCTCCGACTCGACCGTGCCTTCAACACCACGGCCGGTTTGCATCTGACGGATAGAGGCAGGCACTAGATGAAACGGGAAGGGCTGTATTTCGACGACCGATTCCCGACTCGGAGGCAGGTAGCAGGCCTGTCGGACGCCGCATTTCGTATACATTTCACAGCGATCTTCTGGTGTGCCCACAACCTGACCGACGGTGCGGTACTCCAGGAAGACCTGATCGACGTGTGTCCGCGAGTGCGAAAGCCGATGCGCTTCATCACCGAACTCGTGTCCCGGGGTACCTGGCATCTGCCTGGCGAAGAGTGTCCCTCCGATCTCTGCCCGGCGCCTGTGGCGAAGGGGTGGGTGATCCATGACTTCTTCGCATTCGTGCCCGCTAAGGAGCGGGTGGAGGCAGAACGGAAGGCCAACGCCGAGCGGCAGAAAAGGTGGCGAGACAGGCGACGCAACCGGACCGAGCCACACGCCGTCGACGGTGGCGTTAGTAACGCCGAACGTAACGCGTTACTAACGCCACGCAGTTCCGTCCAGTCCCCGAAGGGGACTAGGACGGAAGAAGATGCAGACAATCAGTCGTCTTCTCGTCGTAACGCGCGTGCCTGGGCGAACGACGACGATTCCATCGATCGCGGTATCGTCCAGCTCCTGGCTGAGTTGACCGGCCGCGAGATCCGCCTCCCCGACGCGGCCGCGATCCGCCACACGATCCTCGATGGCCGGTCCGTCAAACACCGCAGTCGCTACGTGGCCAAGGCAATCAAGGAAGACCCCGACAAGTTCCTGCCTGCGGTCGAGGGCGTCGAGCCCAGTCCGTCGCTGAGGATCGCCCCAGATTGGTGCGGTTACTGCGACGAGCGCACCCGGCAGATGGAACTTCGCGACAACACTGTGGCGCGCTGCCCGGCGTGCCACCCACTCGTAGTTAAGAGACCTGCGTCATGACCAGACGCAAAGCGCTGTCCTGCTTGAGAAAGCACCGCAGGCAGCCTGCGTTTTCGACGTCACGGAAACATCCGACCCGCCGCCCTGCCGAGGTGCCAGCCGCAACGTGCGGATCTACGCCAAGGTACGGCGGCAAAGCGGCCCCGACTCCAGTACCGCCAAGCACGTCGCCGGGGCCGTACCCCTACCCGCCAGCAACGAACGCATAGGAGCGCCTCTCATCATGACCGCATCCACCACTCGTAAACAGCCGACTCCGCACATCGTCTTACCAAGTGGACCGCCCCGCCTGACGCCCAGCGCCGCCACGGAACTGCTCGCCATCCTGCTGGAGGCTCACCAAGCCATGCTGGTCAACCACCCCAACGCCGCATAGGACCCATGAACACCATCCGCTTCGCCTTCTACGGCCGAGTCTCCACCGAGGACAAGCAGGATCCCCAGTCCTCGCGAGGCTGGCAGATCACCCGCTCCCGCGCGCTCATCGAGTCGCGCGGGGGCGTGATCGTCACCGAGTTCTTCGACGTCGACAAGTCCCGTTCGATCCCCTGGCAGCGCCGCCCGCACGCGGCGGCGCTGCTCGCCGAATTACGCAACCCCGACCGCGGCTTCGACGCGGTGGTGATCGGTGAGCCGCAACGAGCCTTCTACGGCAACCAGTACGGCCTGACCTTTCCCGTCTTCGAGCACTTCAGGGTTCCGCTCTGGGTGCCCGAGGTGGGCGGCCCGATCGACCCGAACAACGAGGCCCATGACCTGGTCATGAGCGTGTTCGGCGGTATGAGCAAAGGCGAGCGCAACCGCATCAAGATCCGCGTACGCAGCGCCATGTCAGCCCAAGCCCAAATGGAAGGCCGCTTTCTGGGAGGTCGGCCGCCTTACGGCTACCGGCTGGCCGACGCGGGCCCACACCCCAACCCGGCCAAGGCGGCCGACGGCAAGCGTGCTCACCGACTGGAGCTTGATCCCGTCGCCGCGCCCGTGGTGGAAGAGATCTTCGCGGTCTTCCTCGACGGCTACGGCCTGTTCGCCATTGCCGAGAGACTGACCCGCAACGGGATTCCCAGCCCATCAGCTCACGATCCGGGCCGGAACCGTCACCGCTCCGGCATCGCCTGGTCCAAGAGCGCGGTGCGCGCCATCTTGACCAACCCCCGCTACACCGGCCACCAGGTGTGGAACCGCCAGCGCAAGGACGAGGTCCTCATCGATGTGGACGACGTCGGCCTGGGCCACACCACGAAGCTCAGGTGGAACTCCAAGCAGGACTGGGTCTGGTCGAAGACAGTCGTTCACCCGCCGATCGTGTCCACGGAGGACTTCGACGCCGTGCAGATGACGCTGACGGGGCGAGGCGATCGCCACACCGACAAGACCCGCAAGCGCACCCCCAAGCCGTACCAGCTCCGGGGGCTGCTGTACTGCGGTGTCTGCGACCGCAGAATGCAGGGCCAATGGGTCAACGACGCGGCCTACTACCGCTGCCGCTTCCCCGAGGAGTACGCCCTGGCCAACCACCTCATGCATCCCCGCAACGTCTACCTACGAGAGGACCGCGTGGTCCCGCGACTGGACCACTGGCTCGGCCGGCTGTTCGCGCCCCACAACGTTGACCAGACTCTCGATGTCTTGGCGGCCGCACAGGACGTGACACCGCCCGAGGCCCAAGCACTCGCTGTGGCACGCCGCCAGATCACCGAGTGCGACCGCAAGCTCGCCCAGCATCGGGCTGCCCTTGAGGCGGGCGCCGACCCGGCGCTCGTCGCCGGATGGATCCAGGAAGAGCTTGTCCGCAAGACCGCGGCCGAGCAACGCCTCGGCCGCGCGCACGTACTGCCTCAGAGGCGGCCGGGGCGTGATGAGCTGGCGGAGATCACGCACAGGCTTGGAGACATGGTGCGAGTTCTCTCGAATGCTGACCCGATCCGGAAGGCCAAGATCTACGCGAACATCGGACTGCGGCTGATCTACCACCCGTCAAAACAGAAGGTCCTGGTCACGTGTACACATGACCAGGACCCCATAGGCGACCGGTTTGTGTCCGAGGCCGGACACCACCGAACCCCGTCCCTCGCGTCTCTCGTGTGCGAAGAGCCTTAGGTCAGGTCCTCACACTTCTTGGCGTCGGGGTCGTTGGCCGCCTTCGGCACCCAGCGGACGTTGGCGAACGAGGCGGAGAAGGCTCCGTCGGTGTAGACGAGGAACGGGGTGTTGACCACCTCAAGGTCGAGGCCCCCCGCGGCGAAGCAGGCGATGGGGATCTTGACCGTCGCCTTGCTCCCGGCCGGGAGTCCCTGGAAGAGGGAGGTCGCCACCACCTCGGAGAAGCACGGATAGACACAGTGCACGCTGAGCACGGTCCTGGCGGCCGGGGCCTGGTGGACGATCGTGTCGAAGACCAGAGCCGCGTCGGAGTTGAGATAGCCCCGAAGATCGGAGCCGCCCGCCGGGTCCTGCAGGTATATCTGGGCCGGGCCCGTGCCGCTCCAGGTCGCCTTCAGGCCGTCCTGCTGCACGTTGACGTCTGACTGCACCACGGAGATCTCGGCGTGCGACGCCTGGCCGTCGGCGCCGATCTCGGTGCCGCCCCAGTTCTCCGCCGAACCGATGAAGCTCTTGTAGGGCGCGATGTCGGTCCGGTTGAAGATCTCCAGATCCTCGCTCGCCTCACCGCCGCCGCCCTGCCCGCCACAGCCGAACTCGGGCGCGGTCTCGTCGAGCGTGCCGACCGACCCCGTCTGGCCGTTGCGCAGGCCGTAGCCGAGCGGGAAGAGCGGGTCGTAGCCCTCGGTGCCCGCGTTGAGCGGCGTCTGGCAGGCGCTCTTGGGCCAGGAGTAGGGCAGCTTGCCGGTGAAACCGTCGCGGTACCTGCCCCGGACGAGCACGTCGGCGACGCCGCCGCCCTCGGTGCCCGGCAGCCACGCGGCGACGAAGGCGTCGGAGCGGTTGAGCTCCTTGTTGACCCAGAGCGGCCGGCCGCTGACATAGACGGTGACGACGGGCGCACCCTTGCCGCTGACCCGATCCAGCACGGCGAGGTCGGCGGGGTAGATCTTGGCGGCCTCCAGCGAGCGCCGCGCGAGGTCCCCGACGCCCTCGGCATACGGCGTCTCGCCGATCACCGCGATGACCGCGTCGTACGCCGAGGGGTCGACGCCCTCGCCGGTCTCGTTGAAGGTGACGTTGGCCGCGCCGAGCGCCTCGCGCAGGCCGCCGAGGATCGTCGTGCCGTTGGGGAAGTCGGCGTTGACGTTACCGGTGCCCTGCCAGGTGAGGGTCCAGCCGCCGGTCTGGTTCTGCAGGCTGTCGGCGCTCTTGCCGACCACGAGGACCTTGGAGTTCGCGGCCAGCGGCAGGACCTTGCCGTTGTTCTTGAGCAGGACCTGCGACTTGCGCGCCGCCTCCCTGGCGAGCTTCCTCGCCTGCAGCGCGTCGGTGGAACCGGCGAAGGCGCGCTTGGAGGGCTTCGGCCCGTCGAGCACGTTGGTGCGCAGCTTCACGCGCAGGATGCGGGTCACCGCGTCGTCGATGCGCGCCATCGGGATCTCACCGCTCTGGACCTGGGCGATCGTGTTGGCGATGAACGCCTTCCAGTCGTTGGGCACCATGACCACGTCGATGCCCGCGTTGATCGCCTGCGGGCAGCTCGCGTTGGTGCACCCGGCGACCTGGCCGATGCCGTTCCAGTCGGAGACGACGATGCCGTCAAAACCGATCTTCTGCTTGAGGATGTCGGTGAGGGCTCGCTTGCTGCCGTGCAGCTTGCCCTCGTTGATACCCAGGTCGGCGTTGGTCCAGCTGTTGAACGACGCCATCACGCTCTGGGCGCCGGCCGCGAGCGCGCTGTAGTAGCCCTGGCCGTGCACGTTGATCATCTCGGCCTCGGACGAGGGGTTGACACCCTGGTCCACGCCCTTGACGGTGCCGCCGTCACCGATGAAGTGCTTCGCGGTGGCGATGACGCCGTCGGAGCCGATGCCGCGCGGGTGCTTGCCCTGCAGTCCCCTGACCGCCTCGTAGCCGTACGCGCGGGTGATCCGGGGGTCCTCCGAGAAGCCCTCGTAGGTACGGCCCCACCGGTCGTCGAGGGGGACGGCGAGGGTGGGCGCGAACGCCCAGTCCTGGCCGGTCGCGCGAATCTGCCTGGCGGTCGCCGCCCCGATGTCACGCACCAGGCACGGGTCCTGCGCGGCGCCCAGGCCGATGTTGTGCGGGAAGACCGTCGCGCCGTAGACGTTGTTGTTGCCGTGGACGGCGTCGATGCCCCAGATGACGGGGATCTTCGTCCGGGTGGCGACGGAGGCGTTCCAGTAGGCGTCGGCGAGGTCGAGCCAGGCCTTCGGCGCGGCGTGCTTGTCACGGTTGGGCCACGCGCCGCCGCCGTTGAGCACCGAGCCGATGAAGTACTGCTTGACCTCGTCGGGAGTGATCGCGGTGATCTCCGGCTGGGTCATCTGGCCGACCTTCTCGGCGAGCGTCATGCCCGCGAGGATCTTCGCCACCCGCTTCTCGTCCGACCGGTTCTGACCGATGGCGCTGTCGACCTTGGGCCACTCGGCGAGGGTGGGCAGCTTCTTCTCGATGCGGGCGCAGCCGCGGGCGTCCAGGGCCGGTTTGCC
>NZ_JBEXUE010000095.1:0-26167 GCF_040614275.1 Streptosporangium sp. NPDC006013 | reverse complement strand
CGGGTTCGGATGTTCCGATCGGTTCGGTGGTGGCGGGTCGTACGGATGAGGCGTTGGACGATCTGGTGGGGATGTTCGTCAACACGTTGGTGTTGTCGGCCCGCTCGCGGCGGCTGCGGTGGCCGTGGCGGCGTACCAGTTGTGCTTCTTCGCCGCGGTCAGCAGGACCGGAGTGGCCGTCGGTACGGTGGTCGCCATCGGCAGCGGTCCGGTCTTCACCGGGTTGCTGTCCTGGCTGCTCGACCGCGTGCGGCCCAGCCGCCGCTGGGCGACGGCGACCGCGGTGGCGATCGCCGGCTGTGCCGTACTCACCGGAGGGGGAGGTGAGGTGCGGGCCGACGGGATCCTGTTCGCGCTGTTCGGCGGCCTGCTGTACGCCTTCTACGCGGTCACCGCCGCGCGGACGATCAGCGCGGGGGCGCCCTCCGACGCGGTGATGGGGCTGATGTTCGGCGGGGCGGCGGTCGTCATGGTGCCCGTCCTGCTGTGGACCGGCACCGGCTGGCTCGCCGAGCCGCGCGGCCTGCTCACCGCCCTCTACCTGGGCTGTGCCACCACCGCGCTGGCCTACCTGCTGTACGGAAGGGGCCTGCGCACCACCCCGGTCGCGACCGCCGCCACCCTCGCGCTGGCCGAGCCCGCGGTGGCGACGCTGCTCGGTGTCGTCGTGCTCGGCGAGCGGCTCGGGCCTGTCTCGGTCACCGGCCTGCTGCTGCTCGGCGCCAGTCTGGTCGCGGTCTCCCTGCCCGAGCGCGTCTCTCCTTCTGGCCGGGACAGAAGGGCAATAGGGTCGTCGGCGTGACCCTCCCGCTCCATCCCGTCTCCGCCGTCGGCGCGCTCGCCGACGCCCTGCGCCGGCGGGTACTGTCCGGCGAGATCGACCCGGGCACCACGCTGCCGGAACAGGAGCTCTCTGCCCTGTACGGGGTGGCTCGCCCGACGGTCCGTGAGGCGCTCGCCGTGCTCGTGCACGAGGGGCTGCTCAGGCGCGAGCGGCACCGCAGTGCCCAGGTGGCCGAGGTGACCGTGGCCGACCTGGACGACCTGATGTTCGTCCGGCGCCCGCTTGAGGAACTGACGGCCACCGCGCTGGCCGGCCGGCGGGTCGGGGAGGCGGACGCGGCACTGGCGCGGATGGCCGCGCTGCCCGCGGACGCCCCCTGGTCGGACATGGTGGCCGAGCACATGGCGCTGCACCAGGCGCTGGTCGTCGCGGTGGGCAGTCCCCGGCTGGAGCGGCTCTACGGCATGCTGGCCGTGGAGACCAGGCTCGGCCTGGTGAGGCTGCGCGCCGTCTACTCCGACCGGCACGTGCTGGTCGCCGAGCACCGGAACCTGCTCGACGCGATCGGCAGCGGCACCGCGGAGGCCGCCAGGGAGGCGGTCGCCGCGCATCTCGATCACGGCTGGGGCGATCATTAGGCACCGACTTGCACGGTTCTATTGCACGCGGAGCCCTGGAGTGGTCACAATCGCGCCCATGCACGGCAACTCAGTGCCGGACTCCTACGTGTATGTCACCGAAGAAGGCGTGACCCGTCACTACGAGGACGGCAGCGTTGACGCCCTCGCGTGGGAGGACGTCGTCGAGGTGCGGGTAGTGGGCGATACGGACTCGGACATCCTGTACATCCTTCTTGATCGAGGGGGCCAGGGGTGCGTGGTGCCCAGCTCGGCGACCGACGCGACCTTCCTCGCCCGTCTCCGGTATCTCCCGGATTTCGATCTCGATCGGCTCGGTGCGGCGGTGGAGGCCGCGCGCGACGACTACGTCGTCGTATGGCGCAGTCCAGAACCACCTTCCGCTCTTCCGGATTTTGAATACGACTAATTTCACATTATTGACAAATAATAAGTGGTCAAACTTACACGTTTGAACCGCTCCGTCAAGATGTCGTCTCCGTTGCGCTTCGGCCAATAGTGGACAGTTGCCGGTATTCCCCTGCCCGATGGTGATCACTAGGATTTCCATGGGTATCCACGCTCCTGATGCATTAGGGAATACTGTCAACTATTGAAATGAGATGCGTGGCACCTTATCCGGACGAGTCGGGGCATCTTGGGTGGGGTGGTATGAGAGTGGGAACTGAGGAGCTCGTCATCGGGCTCCTTAAGAGTCCGGTGCGCACTTCTCCGAGTATTTGGACACGCTCTTATGTCCGTATCCTCCTGGTCGGAGATGTCGCGTGTCCGGTGATCTCCTGCGGGGTCGTTCTCGGAATTCGAATCTGGTTCGGTGCTTTCATTCCCGGGACGGAGGCGCTGCTCGGACTGGGGCTCGCCCTGGTGTGGCCACTGGCCCTGGCCGCGGGGGGCGCCTATCGCAAGCGCACCTACGGTGAGGGAACGGATGAGTTCCGGGCGGTCTTCAACGGCGCCGCGGGCCTGACGGCCACCGTCGCGATCGGGGCCTATGTCACGCAGACACCCATTGCCCGCAGCTTCGTCATGGCGATGTTCCCGCTGGCCTTCATCCTCAACGCCGTCTTCCGCCACCGGATGCGCAAGCGGCTCCACCGCAGGCGCATCCGCGGTGACCACATGCGCCAGGTGGTCGCCGTCGGCCACCGGGAGTCGGTGCTCGACCTGGTGATACAGCTGCGCGGGCAGCCGCACCACGGCATGCTCGTCGTCGCCGTGTGCCTGCCCGCGGGCCCCGACATGGTCGAGGTCGACGGGATCCCGGTCCTCGGGGGCTTCTCCGACGTCGCCGCGGTGGTGGCCAAGGTCAACGCCGACGCCGTCGCCGTGCTGGCCTGTCCGGAGCTGGACGGTGCTGCGCTGCGCAGGCTCGCCTGGGACCTGGAGGACGCCCGTACCGACCTGTTCGTGGCACCCGCGCTGATGGACGTGGCCGGCCCGCGCATCAGCATCAGCCCGGTCGCGGGCATGCCGCTCCTGCACGTCGAACACCCCGACTTCCGCGGTGCCAGGAGGCTGGCGAAGAGCCTGTTCGACCGGATGGGGGCGGGCCTGGCCCTCCTGGTGCTGGGCGTGCCCATGCTGGTGATCGCCGCGCTGATCCGTGCGACGAGTCCGGGGCCCGCGCTCTTCCGCCAGGTCAGGGTGGGCAAGGGCGGGGTGGAGTTCCAGGTGGTGAAGTTCCGCACGATGGTCGTCGACGCGGAACGGCTCAAGATCGACCTGGAACGTGCCAACGAGTTCGACGGCGTCCTGTTCAAGATTAGGAACGATCCAAGGATCACCCGGGTGGGCGCCTTCCTGCGCCGATACTCCATCGACGAGCTGCCACAGCTGCTCAACGTGCTGCGCGGTGAGATGTCCCTCGTCGGCCCTCGGCCGCCACTGCCCGACGAGGTCAGGCAGTACGGCGCCGACGTGCGCCGCCGCCTGGTCGTCCACCCCGGCATGACCGGCTTGTGGCAGGTCAGCGGACGCTCGGACCTGACCTGGGAGGAGTCGGTCCGGCTGGACCTCCGCTACGTGGAGAACTGGTCGCTCTTCCTGGACCTGCAGATCCTCTGGAAGACCTGGAGCGCCGTGATCGGCGGAGAAGGGGCCTACTAGTGAAAGCACTCGTGCTCGCCGGAGGGGCGGGCACCCGGTTGCGGCCGATCACCCACACCTCGGCCAAGCAGCTCGTACCGGTGGCCAACAAGCCCGTGCTCTTCTACGGTCTTGAGGCCATCGCCGCCGCGGGCATCCGTGAGATCGGGATCGTGGTGGGCGACACGCACGCCGAGATCGAGGCGGCCGTCGGCGACGGCCGCGCGCTCGGCCTGGAGGTGACCTACATCCGCCAGCGGGCGCCGCTGGGCCTGGCCCACGCGGTGCTCGTCGCCCGCGACTACCTCGGTGCCGACGACTTCGTCATGTACCTCGGCGACAACTTCATCGTCGGCGGCATCAACGGGGTCGTCGAGAGTTTCGCCCGCGAGCGGCCCGCCGCCCACATCATGCTCACCAGGGTCGGCGATCCCCGGCAGTTCGGGGTCGCCGAGCTCGACGAGGCGGGCCGGGTGATCGGGCTTGAGGAGAAGCCGCCGGTCCCCAAGAGCGATCTCGCGCTGGTCGGCGTCTACCTGTTCAGCGCCGCGATCCACGAGGCGGTGGCCGAGCTCAAGCCCTCCTGGCGGGGCGAGCTGGAGATCACCGACGCCATCCACTGGCTGATCGCCGACGGGCGGCCGGTCGCCTCCACGGTCATCTCCGGCTACTGGAAGGACACCGGGAACGTCACGGACATGCTGGAGGTCAACCGGCTGGTGCTGGAGTCCCTGGAGCCCCGGGTGGACGGCCTGGTCGACGGCGCCAGCCAGCTGATCGGCCGGGTGGTCGTCGAGGCCGGCGCCGAGATCGAGAGGTCCCGCATCGTCGGGCCGGCGATCATCGGCTCCGGAGCCCGGGTCCGCGACAGCTACATCGGCCCCTTCACCTCGATCGCGACAGGCTGCGCGATCAGCGGCAGCGAGATCGAGTACTCGATCGTCCTGCCCAGGTCCTCGATCGCCGGAGTCTCGCGGATCGAGGCGTCCCTCATCGGCCACGACGTCGAGGTCACCCCCGCCCCCAACACCCCCAGAGCCCACCGCCTCGTGCTGGGCGATCACAGCAAGGTGCAGATCAGCTCATGACAACCTGCAGGCTGTGCGGCTCGACGAGCCTCGCCAGCGTCGTCGACCTCGGGGCGACACCGCCCTGCGAACGATTCCTCACCGAACGGCAGCTGGCGGAGCCGGAGGTCACCTACCCGCTGCACCTGCGGGTCTGCACCGGCTGCTGGCTGGCGCAGATCCCGCCGATGATCACGCCCGAGGAGACCTTCACCGAGTACGCCTACTTCTCCTCGTACTCGACGTCGTGGGTGGAGCACGCGCGGGAGTTCGTGAGCGGGGCGGTCGACCGGCTCGGGCTGGGCGGTGACTCGTTCGTGGTCGAGGTGGCCAGCAACGACGGGTACCTGCTGCGGCACGTCGTCGAGCGGGGCATCCGCTGCCTGGGCGTCGAGCCTTCCGAGAACGTCGGCCAGGCGGCCAGGGACGCCGGGGTGCCGACTCACACCGCCTTCCTCGACGAGCGGACCGGCGCCTCGGTGCGCGCGGAGCACGGGCCGGCCGACCTGGTGGTGGCCAACAACGTCTACGCCCACATCCCGGACGTCATCGGGTTCACCCGGGGACTGCGCGCCCTGGTGGCCGACGACGGCTGGGTCTCCATCGAGGTCCAGCACCTGCTCACCCTGATGGAGCACAACCAGTACGACACGATCTATCACGAGCACTTCCAGTACTACACGGTCGCCTCCGCGCGGAGCGCCCTGGCGAGCGGCGGCCTCCGTCTCGTGGACGTCGAGTCGCTGCCCACGCACGGCGGCTCGATCCGCCTGTGGGCCCGGCCGGCGGAGATCGCGGGCGAGCCGGGTGAGCGGGTGGCCGCGCTGCTCGCCACGGAGAAGGCCGCGGGCCTGCACGAGCTGTCGGGGTACACCGAGTTCGGCGCGCGGGTGGCGCGGGTGCGAAGGGACCTGCTGACCTTCCTCCTCGACGCCGCCCGCCAGGGCCGGACCGTCGCCGGCTACGGGGCGCCCGGCAAGGGCAACACCCTGCTCAACCACTGCGGGATCCGGCCCGACCTGCTCCCCTTCACCGTCGACCGCAATCCGTACAAGCACGGCAGGTTCACCCCCGGCACCCGCGTACCGATCCTGCCGCCCGAGCGGCTCGCCGAGGAGCGGCCCGACTACGTGCTGGTCCTGCCGTGGAACCTCCGCGAGGAACTCGTCGAGCAGCTGTCCTTCGTACACGCCTGGGGAGGCCGGCTGGTCTTCCCCATCCCCAACCTGGAGATCGTCGAGGTGAACCCGTGAAGGTCGTCCTCTTCTGCGGCGGATACGGCACCAGGATGCGCACCGGCACCCCCGGTGACGCGCCCAAGCCCATGCAGCTCGTGGGGCCTCGGCCGCTCATCTGGCATGTGATGCGCTACTACGCGCACTTCGGGCACACCGAGTTCATCCTCTGCCTCGGCTACGGTGCGCACCACATCAAGGACTTCTTCCTGAACTACCAGGAGACGACCTCCAACGACTTCGTGCTGCGCGGCGGCAGGGTCGAGCTGCTGTCCACCGACATCTCCGACTGGTCGATCTCGTTCGTGCAGACCGGGATCGCCTCCCCGATCGGCGAGCGGCTGCGCCGGGTCCGCGACCATCTGGACGGCGAGGAGATGTTCCTGGCCAACTACGCGGACGTGCTCACCGACGCGCCGCTGCCGGAGATCGTCGACCGCTTCACCCTCTCGGGCGCGGGCGCGTCGATGATGGTGGTGCCGCCCTCGGACACCTTCCACTGCATCGAGCTGGGCGAGCGCGGCACGGTCGGCGGGATAACCCCGGTCAGCGAGATGCCGCTCTGGGTCAACGGCGGATACTTCGTGCTCCGCCAGGAGATCTTCGACCACATCCCGGCAGGCGGTGACCTGGTCGCGGACGGCTGCGCCGAGCTGGCCAAGCGCGGCAGGCTGCTGGCCTACCCGCACCGCGGCTACTGGCGGCCGACGGACACGGTCAAGGAGCGGGTCGCCCTCGACGAGGCGTACTCGCGCGGCGACCGCCCCTGGGCGCTCTGGGAGCGCGAGCACCTGGCGGTGCCGGCCACGTGATCCGCTTCAGACCGGCCCAGGCGGGCCGGATCGCGCTGCTCGCCGCGCACTGCGACGACCTCGCCATCGGGGCGGGCGGCAGCCTGCTGACCCTCTGCGCCGCGCGCCCCGGCATCCGGGTGGACGCCCTGGTGCTCTCCGGCGGCGGGACCGAGCGCCAGGACGAGGAGCACGCGGCGCTGACCGCCTTCTGCCCGGGCGCGGACCTGCGGCTCACCGTGCTCAAGCTGCCCGATGGGCGGCTGCCCGCACGCTGGGAGGAGGCCAAGGAGGCGGTGGAGGAGCTGCGCGCGCGCACCGACCCCGGCCTGCTGTTCGCGCCGCACCCCGCCGACGCCCACCAGGACCACCGGACGCTGGCCGAGCTGGTGCCCACGGCCTTCCGCGACCACCAGGTGCTCGGCTACGAGATCGCCAAATGGGACGGCGACCTCGGGCGCCCCTCGGTCTACCAGCCGCTCGCGCCCGAGGTGGCCGAGGCGAAGGTGAGCCTGCTCCAGCGCCACTACCCCTCGCAGCGCCACCGCCCCTGGTACGACCGCGAGGCGTTCCTCGGGCTGGCCCGCATCCGCGGGATCGAATGCCACGCCCGCTACGCCGAGGCGTTCCACGTCAACAAGCTGACCCTTGACCTGTCTGGAGGTTGAACCGGATGCGCGTGCTGCTGACCGGGCACCAGGGCTACCTGGGGAGTGTGATGGCCCCGGTGCTCGTCGCCGCGGGCCACGAGGTGACCGGGCTCGACTCCGGGCTCTTCGCCGGATGCCTGCTGGGTCCCGCGCCCGGCGACCCGCCAGGACACGCGGTCGACCTGCGGGACGTCACCCCCGAGCTCCTGGCGGGGGTGGACGCGGTGGTGCACCTCGCCGCGCTCTCCAACGACCCGCTGGGCGCGCTGGCGCCCGAGCTGACCTACGACATCAACCACCGCGCCGCGGTGCGCCTGGCGAGGCTGGCCCGGGACGCGGGCGTGCGCCGGTTCCTGTACGCCTCCACCTGCTCGGTCTACGGCGCCTCAGGCGATGACCTGGTCGACGAGGACGCGCCGCTGCGCCCGGTGACCCCCTACGCCGACTCCAAGGTCAGGGTCGAGAGCGACCTGTTCAAGCTGGCCGACGGGGACTTCAGCCCGGTGTTCCTGCGCAACGCCACCGCCTTCGGGTTCTCGCCCAGGTTGCGCGCGGACATCGTGCTGAACAACCTCGCCGGGCACGCGCTGCTGTCCGGGGAGGTCAGGGTGCTGTCCGACGGCACCCCGTGGCGCCCGCTGGTGCACGCCGCCGACATCGCGAACGCCTTCGCCATGGCGCTGGCCGCCCCGCGCGACGCCGTCCACGCCAGGGCGTTCAACGTCGGCTCAGCGGAGAACAACCTGACGGTGGCGGAGATCGCCGCCGAGGTCGCCGAGGCGGTGCCGGAGGCCCGGGTCGTGATCACCGGGGAGACCGGGGCCGACCCGCGCTCCTACCGGGTCGACTTCTCCCGTATCCGCGACGCGCTCCCCGGCTACCAGGCGCTGTGGACGATCAAGGCGGGCGCGCTTCAGCTGGTCGAGGCGTACCGGCGGTTCGGCCTGACGGCGGACGACTTCCAGCGCCGCTTCACCCGGCTGGCCTGGCTGTCCGCCCGGCGCGAGGCGGGCACCGTCGACGGCGCGCTGCGCCCGCGCCAGGTGGCGGGAGCGGGGGCGGGGGCGGTGGACGATGACCGATGACGGCGAGGGGCGCGGGATGCACGCCCTGGTGGAGCGGCTCTATCCGCTCTGCCGGAGCATCACCGGCGACGGCGTGCGCCGCACCCTGGAGATCGTCGCGGAGTCCGTCAGCCTGCAGGTCCACGAGGTGCCGACGGGGACCCAGGTGCTGGACTGGACGGTGCCCAGGGAGTGGAACATCCGCGACGCCTACGTCAAGGACGCCTCCGGTGCCAGGGTCGTCGACTTCGCCGCGTCGAACCTGCACGTGGTCGGCTACAGCGTCCCGGTGTCGGCCACCATGACCCTGGACGAGCTCCGGCCCCACCTGCACACGCTGCCCGAGCAGCCGGGGCTGATCCCGTACCGGACCGGCTACTACGCACAGACCTGGGGCTTCTGCCTGGCCCACGACACCCTTGCGGGCCTGGCCGGCGGGCGGTACGAGGTCATGATCGACTCCACGCTCGCCGACGGCCACCTGACCTACGGCGAGCACGTGGTGCCGGGCAGGGTCGATGAGGAGGTGCTCGTCTCCTGCCACGTGTGCCACCCCTCGCTGGCCAACGACAACCTGGCGGGCGTCGCCGTGGCGGTCGGGCTCGCGCGGCGGCTGGCCGCGGCCGACCCGTGGTACACCTACCGCTTCCTGTTCGCTCCCGGCACCATCGGCGCGATCACCTGGCTGGCGCGCAACCGGGAACGCGCGGGGCGGATCAGGCACGGCCTGGTGCTGGCCTGCGCGGGGGATCGCGGCCCGCTGACCTACAAGCGCAGCAGACGGGGCGACGCCGAGATCGACCGCGCCGTGCGGCACGTCCTGCGGACCTCGGGGCGTGACCACACGGTCGTGGACTTCTCCCCCTACGGCTACGACGAGCGGCAGTTCTGCTCGCCGGGCTTCGACCTGCCCGTCGGCTCGCTCACCAGGACCCCCTACGCGGGCTACCCGGAATATCACACCTCCGCCGACAATCCGGACTTCGTCTCCCCGGAGGCGATGGCCGACACCCTGCAGACCTGCTGGGAGGTCACCCGGGTGCTTGAGGGCAACCGCGCCTATCTCAACCTCAGCCCCCACGGAGAGCCGCAGCTGGGCAGGCGTGGCCTGTACAGGGCGCTGGGCGGGCGCAGCGACACGCAGGAGGCCCAGATGGCGATGTTGTGGGTGCTGAACCTCTCCGACGGGGAGCACAGCCTCCTGGACATCGCGGAACGATCCGATCTGCCCTTCGCCGCGGTGGCCGACGCGGCACGGGCACTGTGCGGCGCGGGACTGCTCAAGGAGTGCGGGAAATGACACTGCAACGGGCCGGGATGGGTTCTGGAACGCTCGACCTCCGGGTCGGCGAGACGGTGGAGGTGCTCGGCGAGGCCGAGATCATGGCCACCCTGGACGAGCGGGGAGAGCTGGACGCGCTGCCCTTCATGCCGGAGATGCTGGCCTTCTGCGGGCGGCGGCTCACCGTGCACAAGGTGGCGCACAAGCTCTGCGACACGATCAGCGGCAGCGGCATGCGGCGGATGGAACGGGCGGTCCACCTGACCGGGGCCCGCTGCGACGGGCAGGCGCACGGCGGCTGCCAGACGGCCTGCCAGTTCTACTGGAAGGAGCCCTGGCTCAAGCGGGTGGATCCGGACTCCCCCCGCACCCCGGTCACCGAGCACGATCTCGCCGCGGGCCGGCCCCTGCTGCCGATCCTGCAGGCCGCGACCAGGAAGGAGCCGGGACCGGGCGGGGAGGAGCGCTTCTCCTGCCAGGCGACCGAACTGCTCCGCGCCGCGCCCACCTGCCTGCCGTTCAAGGACGTCGGGCAGTACGTCGCCGACGTGCGGACGGGGAACGTGGGCGTGCCCTGGATGCTGCGCTCGTTCCTCGTCGGGCTGTTCAACCGCTTCCAGCAGGCCAGCAGGCGGGTCCTGCCCAGGTGGCTGTGGATCAGGGGCGGGCTGCGCTGGGGGTTCGTCAGGGGCAAGGCCGGACCCACCACTCCGACGCGGACCCTGGACCTGCGTCCGGGGGAGCTGGTCCGGGTCAGGTCCAAGGAGGAGATCCTCCAGACGCTCAACGACGACCTGCTCAACCGCGGCATGGGGTTCGAGGAGGAGATGTCGCGGTACTGCGGGCACGTCGCGCGGGTGAGCGCCCGCGTCGAGCGGTGCCTGGACGAGAAGACCGGCCGGATGCTGCACATGAAGAACCCCTGCATCGTCCTGGACGGCGTCATCTGCGCGGGCGCGTACAACGTCAGCTGCCCGCGCGAGTTCGTGCCGTTCTGGCGGGAGATCTGGCTCGAACGCGTCGAGGAGCCCAGCTGAGCCGATCACCCCCACGAGACAGGCGGAAGGCACGGATGAACCAGCGACAGGGCGGGGACGCCGGTGATCGCGGCGAGACCGGCGCGGTCGGCACGGCCGGCGAGACCGGTGCCGACGGCGTGACCGGTGCGGCCCGCGCCGACGACGCGACCGACGCGACCGGAACGGCCGGTGAGCAGGTCGGGACGATCGGCAGGAAGGCCGGCCGCGGGTTGCGCTGGAGCCTGCTGGGCAACCTGGGGACCAAGGTGACGACCTTCGTCATGGGGCTGGTGCTCGCCAGGCTGCTCGTGCCGGAGGACTTCGGCCTCTACGCCATCGCGCTCGCCGCGACCACCTTCGTCATGCACGTCAACGACGTCGGCATCATCGCCGCCACCGTGCAGTGGCGGGGCAGGGTCGAGGAGATGGCGCCGACGGCGACGGTCATGGCCCTGGCGTTCAGCACCGGGATATACGGGATCTTCTGGGTGGTGGCTCCGTACTTCGCGGAGCTGGCGGGCAGCGCGGAGGCCACCCCGGTGGTCCGGCTGCTCACCGCGATCATCCTCATCGACGGTGCCACCGCGGTGCGGGCCGGCTCGCTGATGCGCGGGTTCGGGCACGACAGGCTGACCAAGGCCAACATCGCGGGCTCGCTGGTCAACGCGGCGGTGGCCGTCACACTCGCCGCGAACGGCGCCGGCGCCTACAGCTTCGCCTGCGGGCAGGTCGCGGCCAACGCGGTCACCGGCGCGCTGGTGCTCGCCTGGGCCGGGCTGCCGTTCCGCCTCGGCTTCGACCGGGAGGTCGCGGCCAGGCTGCTGCGGTTCGGCGCGCCGCTGGCCCTGGGCCTCGGCATCGAGGCGGTGCTGATGAACGCCGACTACGTCATCGTCGGCGCCGTGCTCGGCCCCGCCGCGCTCGGCTTCTACCTGCTGGCCTTCAACGTCTCCAGCTGGGTGCCCAGCGTGATCGGGACCGCCCTGCGCTACGTCACGGTGCCCAGCTTCTCCAGGCTGGCCGAGCAGCGGCCCGAGTCGCTCTCGCTGGGGGTGCAGCGCTCGGTGCCGCTGCTGGTCGCGTTCGTGCTCCCGGTCGCCGTCGTGACGGCCACGCTGGCGCCGGAGATCGTGGCGTTCCTCTACGGCGAGAAATGGGCACCGGCCGCCGGGGTCCTGGCGCTGCTCGCGGTCCTGCTGGTCGTGCGGATGCTCACCTCCCTCGCCTTCGACATCCTCACCTCGGCGGGTGCGACCAGGGCCACCGTGTGGATGAACCTCGGCTGGGCCGTGGCGCTGGTGCCCGCGCTGTGGGCGGGGACGCACTGGTACGGCATCCGCGGCGCGGCGATCGGTCACGCGCTGGCCGGCCTCCTGGTCGCCCTGCCGATGGCGGTGCTGATGCTGAGCCGCGCGGGGGTGCGTCTGGCGCCGGTGCTTCCGGCCCTGGTCCGCCCGCTGCTGGGCGCCGTGCTCGCGGCGGCGGTGACCGTGGCGCTCGCCGTGCTGGTCGGCGGGGTGACGGCCGCCCCGCTCGTCCGGCTCTGCGTGGCCGGCGCCGGGGGACTGCTCGCCTACGTCCTGCTCGCCGTACCCGCGGCGCGGCTCAGAGAGCTCGGCGCGCGGGCCGTTCCCGCCCGTGCCCGCTGAACCGCCGACCAGAGCCCGCCGAACCATCACCGAGAGGGAGAAGACCGGATGCCGAACTCCGACACGCTGGTGTCCATCGTGCTTCCCGTGCGCGACGGCGCCGGGCGGATCGAGGGCGCGGTCCGCTCGGTCCTCGGCCAGGACCACGAGCGCCTCCAGCTGGTGATCTCCGACAACGCGTCCACGGACGGCACCGAGGAGATCTGCCGCGACCTGGCCGCGGCCGACAGCCGGATCGTCTACCGCAGGCATCCGGAGAACGTGGGCCTGTTCGACAACTTCGTCCGTACCGTCGAGCTGGTCGAGGGCGAGTTCTTCCGCTGGGTCGGCGACGACGACCGGCTGGAGCCCGCGTGCGTCTCCCGCTCCCTGAGGGCCTTCGCCGAGGACGACCGGCTCGTCCTGGTCACCACGCAGGTCGCCTACACCGGGCCCGACGGGATGGCCGCGACCGCACCCCTGGAGGGCTCGGGGCTGGCCTCGGACGACCCGGTCGAGCGGTTCGCCGAGATGCTGCGGCTGCTCAATGAGAGCCACCTGCTCATCGACCCGCTGTACGGCCTGCTGCGGCGCGAGCCGCTGGCGCGAATCCCCCGGCGGAACATGCTCCGCGAGGACGAGGTGTTCGCGGCGAAGCTGGCGCTGGCCGGACCGTGGGGGCACGTTCCCGAGGTCCTCGCCCACCGCGACTGGAAGCACGACACCCTGTCCGCGATCGCCCGCCGCCTCGACGTGCCGCCCTGGCGGGCCCGCTGCTCCACCCTCCTGCAGTGCCGGGAGCTGCTGGGCTGGCTGCGGGGGGCCGGCCTCACCGGCGAGCAGCACCGTCGCGCCCGCGCGGCCGTCCTCGGCATGTACGCGCGCCGCCAGCGGCTCACCGCGGCCCGCCGGGGCCGCAGGCTCGCCCTGATCGCCTCGGGGCTGGTCCCCGGCATCCGCTCCAGTGACCCGCTTCAGTGACCCGCTCCAGTGACTCACAGAAAGGCGAACCACCGTGACCACCGTCTTCTCCAACAGCGTGGTGGACGACGACACTCGCAGGGAACTGCTCTACCAGGGGCAGGTCTTCGTCTACTCGGCGACGCCCGCCTCCACCCTGCTGGCGGCCTTCGCCCGGGAGATGACCGCCGAGGCGTTCGGCGGGCGCGACCCGGAGACCGCGCAGTTCGACATGCCGGTCGAGGAGTTCGCCGACCTGCTGGCCCGGCTCAAGCCACGGTTCATCCACCATCCCCGGTGCAAGGAACTGCTGCCCGCGGTTCTGCGGGAGCTGGGCTGCGACCTGGACCGGACCTACTTCGACGTGCCCCGGCTGCGCACCTCCACCTCCCACGACTACCTCACCTCCGGGATCTCCTACGCCTTCCACCCCCATCGGGACTGCTGGTACTCGGCCCCTTTCAACCAGCTCAACTGGTGGATCCCGGTCTACGAGGTGGTCCCGGAGAACGTGATGGCCTTCCATCCCCAGTACTTCGGCAGCCCGGTGCGCAACGGCAGCGCGCGCTACGACTACGCCGAGTGGAACAGGACAAGCCGGCTCACCGCGGCCCGGCACGTGCGCGGCGACACCAGGGAGCAGCCCAGGCCGGAGGAGAACGTCGTGCTCGACCCGCAGGTGCGGGTGGTGCCCGAGCCGGGGGGCGTCATGGTGTTCTCCGGCGCCCAGCTGCACTCCACGGTGCCCAACACCTCGGGCAGGACCCGCTTCAGCATCGACTTCCGCACCGTGCACATCGACGACGTGCGCGCCCGCCGCGGCGCGCGCAACGTGGACGCGGCGTGCACCGGCACCACCCTGCGCGACTTCGTGCGCTGCGCCGACCTCGACCCGATGCCGGAGGAACTGGCGCTGGAGTACGAGGCGGAGGCGCTGGCCAGGGTCGGGTGAGCGGCGGACTCCCGGCCACCGACACACCGCAGTAGTGACAAGGAGTTCGTGTGCCGCGACCAATACGCATCGTGTCCCGGGCGTCCGGCGCGCTCGGGGGAGCGGGGAAGACGTAGTGGAGTTCTGGAGGACCATTCTCGACCTCGCCAGAAGGAAGCGGGTCGGGCTTCCACTGGTCGGCCTGGCGCTGCTCGGCGCCGCGGCCGTCTTCTTCCTGGTGCCCCCGCGCTACCTGGCGAGCACCTCCATGGTGCTGACCACGCCCCCCGCGGGAGGGACGACGGAACCGGACAAGCCGCTGGGGCGGAGCAACCCGCTGCTGCAGTTCAGCGACGGTCTCCGGACCACGGCGGGCATCCTCATCCTGTCCATGAACACCGAGGCGGTCGCGGCCGAGCTGGGTGTCGTGAAGGACGGCCCCATCGAGCTGACGATCAACGATGGGCGGACCAACCCCGGCATGCTGGGCATCCTCATGAACGGCCCGTTCGTGTACGTGGAGGTGCGGAGCGACTCCGCCGACCTCTCCCGTGCCGTCATGGCCAGGACCCAGTCCCGCCTGCGGGCCGAGCTGATCCGCAGGCAGGAGACGCTCGGCGCCCCTGTCTCCACCTTCATCGGGCTCGTCGAGGTGGTGCCGCCCGCCTATCCCGTGGTGGACCGGAGCGGCACCTGGAAGGCCATGGGCGGGGCGGCGTTCCTCGTCGTCGTCCTCGGCCTCGGCGCCGCGTACGCGGTGGAGCGCCGCAGGGTGTTCCGGCACTCCTCCGGCGGCGGGCGGTCGGAAGAGCCGCCCCCGGCCACGGTGGAGATCCCGGCCGACCGGGACGGCGGGGCGGACCGCGATGACCACGGCGACCACGGCGAGCGCGGCGACCACGGCGAGCGCGGGGAAGAGCCCGGTAGCGGTGAGGGGTGCGAGGGGCGGGAGGAACAGACGGTGTGAGAAGCGGGCGAGGCAAGCGGTAGAGGACCTGGTCACCGGCCGGGGAACCGTGCGGTTCTCCGGCCAGGCGGCCTCCATCCGGCCAGGAAGGGAAAGGCGTGGACTTCTGGGGGACAGTGCTCATCGTGTTGAGGCGCTGGTACGTCGCCCTGCCGGCGTTCCTGCTCTCCATAGGTGCCGCGGCGGGCGTCTACTCGTCGATTCCGACGCTCTACGTCTCGAACGCGGTGCTCGTGCTGACCATCCCGCCCACCGGCGGAAGCCTGCCGAGCGATCCCGGTCGCCCCAACGGGCTGACCAACCCCCTGCTGAACTTCGACTGGGGCCTGAGCATGTCCGCCTCGATCCTCGTCCAGGTGATCAGCGCGCCGGAGACCGTGGAGTCGCTCGGCGTGCGGCCCGAGGGCGACACCACCTTCACGGTCACCAACGGCAGCACCAACCCGGAGTCGCTGGACGGCGGGCCCTTCGTGTACATCGAGGGCACGAGCAGGTCGCCGTCCGGGGCCCGGGACATCGTGACGCGGGTCAGGGACCGGGCGAGGATCGAGCTGGCCGCTCGCCAGCGGCAGTTGAACGCGCCCCCGGCCACCTACATCACGATGAACGAGATGGTGCCGCCGACGGAGCCGCAGCCCCAGCGCACCGGGAAGACCCGGGGGGCCGCCGCGGCCCTGCTGCTCGGAGTGCTCGCCGGCCTCGCCGCGGTGTTCTCCCTGGAGAGCTTCCTCGACGCCCGGAGGCGGAGGGGCCGGGTGCCCCCGGCGCCGGCGTCCGGGCTGCCCGCCGAGCCCTCCCTGCTGCGACGTTGAGAGCCTCCGTGGTCCCCGCCTCCCTTGACCGCCCCGGTCTGCGCAGCGCCGACGGGGCGACCCTGGCCGCCGCGTTCGTCGTGGTCCTGATGCTGGTTCCGGCGCGGCTGGTCTTCCGCGGCGTGCCCTTCTCGCTCACACCGGCCGACGCGGTCGGCCTGTTCGCCGCGCTCTGGTGGTTCTGCGCGCACCTCACCACCACGCTCGGCGCGGCCAAGGGCCCCAACCCCGTGCGCACCGCGCTGTTCGGGTACGCGGTCGCGATGCTGGTCACCTACGGGTACGCCGGTGCCGGGTACCTGCCGCCCGACGAGCTCAACATGGCCGACCACGGCATCGTCCTCGTGGTGGCGACGGTGGGCATCGGGCTCGGGGCGTGCGACGGCATCCGGGGCCGGGAGCGGCTCGACTTCGTCCTGAAGTGTCTCGTGGTCTGTGGCGCGGCCGTCGGAGTGATCGCGGCGCTCCAGTTCGTGCTCGAATTCGACCTGACCAAATATCTGGCCCTTCCCGGCTTCCGGTTCACCGCGGAGCTGCCCGCGATCCTCGAACGGAACACCCTGCGCCGGGTCGCGGGTACCACGGGGCACCCCATCGAGCTCGGGGTCGTCTGCGCGATGATCACTCCCGTCGCGCTGCACTACGCGTTCGGCGCCCGCGATCGGGGCGAGCCCTCCCTGCGCTGGTGGATCTGTTCCGCGCTGATCGGCGCCGGGCTGATGTTCTCCGTGTCACGGTCGGCGGTCCTCGGGATAGCCGTCGTCGGCGCGGTGCTCCTCGCGGGCTGGCCCGCGCGCAGGCGGCTGTGGGCGGCTGTGGGCGGCGCCGGATTCCTGGTGGCGATGAAGGTGGCCGTGCCCGGCCTGCTCAGCGTGTTCCTCGGGTTGTTCACCAGCCTGTCCAGCGATTCGAGCATCCAGTACCGGACCCACGACTACGCGGTGGCGGCCACCGAGATCGGGAACCACCCCTGGGTCGGCAGGGGGCTGGGCACCTGGTACGCGCCGAAGCACCTGATCTTCGACAACCAGTACATCCTGTCGCTGGTGGAGACCGGGATCATCGGCCTGGTCACCTTCTCCGGGATCTTCCTGACCGGCCTCTGGGCGGCGCTGCGTGTTCGCCGCATCAGCTCTGACCCCGCGGTACGGGACCTGGGGCTCTCCCTGGCCGCCTGCCTGGTCGTCCCCCTGGTCGGGGCGGCCACGTTCGACCTGCGCTCGTTCGCGACCGTGACCGGCCTGTCGTTTCTGATCATCGGAGCCGCGGGTTCGTTGCTGCGCGACATCCGGCTGCCGGAGAGAGCCGTGGAGCGTTCCGCCGAGAAGCCCGGTGAGGAGGTCAGCCGGCCAGCCGCGCGAGCAGGTCCTTCCAGGAACCCGCGGCCAGATCGCGTTCGCTGATCGCGGTGACCGGCATCGGCCACTGGATGCCGAGGTCGGGGTCGTCGTAGCGGACCGTGAGGTCCTCGGCGGGGTCGTGCTCCCGGTCGATCCGGTAGCAGACGTCCGCCTGTTTGGTCAGTGCCTGATAGCCATGCAACAAGCCAGGAGGAACGTAGAGGTGGACGAACATCTCATCGTCGAGCACCACCGACATGTGGCGGCCGAAGGTCGCCGAGCCCGGCCGGGCGTCGACGAGCACGTCGTGCACGGCGCCCCGGGCGCACCTGACGAGCTTGGCCTCCCCTCGTCCGCTCCGGCCGTGCAGCGCCCTGATCGTCCCCAGCCGGGACCGCGACTGGCTGTCCTGGATGAACGCGGCGGGCCGCAGCCCGTGGGCGGCGGCGAGCGCGGCGTCGAAGGTACGGGTGAACAGCCCGCGGTCGTCCCTGCGCTGGGCCGGGATGAACAACAGGACACCGTCGATCTCGCCTTGTTCGACTCTCATGTGCCCATCTTCCAGATTCCCCCATCTTCCGGCCATCCAGAAGAGGAAAACAGTGCCGATCGTAATGTGCCGGAGAGCGTACTCTCCGTGGGCGGGCCGTCAGGCTCCGTGGCACTCTCGGTGACACCCGGAAAGACCCGGGGCCAGAACGGTTCGGCCAAGCCCACGGGCGGTGGCAGGGTCCGGTTCACGCGTGTCAGGGTCGGCGCGGTCGACGTCATGGCGGTCAGCGAGGCCGAGCTGCTCGACCACGTGGCGGCGGAATGGCGGCGGGGACGTGGCGGCGCGATCGTCACCGCGAACGTGGACATCGTCCGCGCCGCCACGCGCGACCCCGGCCTGGCCGACCTGGTCGCCCGCTCCGAGATCGTGGTCGCCGACGGCATGCCGGTGGTCTGGGCCGCAGGGCTCGCCGGACCGGCCCTGCCCTGCCGGATCACCGGGGCCTCGCTCGTGCACTCCCTGGCCGGGCGCGCCGCGCGCGAGAACCGCTCGGTCTACCTGCTCGGCGGAGAGCCCGGCGTACCGGAGGCCGCGGCCCGAGCCCTCGCCGGACACTGCCCCGGACTGCGCGTGGCGGGCACCTGCTCGCCTCCCTTCGGGTTCGACTCCTCGCCGGAGGGGGTGCGTGAGGTGGTCGCCGAGGTGGTCGCCGCCGCACCGGACCTCGTCCTCGCCGGACTGGGCTTCCCCAAGCAGGAGAGGATCATCGCAGCCCTCCGCACCGAGCTGCCCGACGCCTGGTACCTCGGCTGCGGAGCCGGGATCCCGATGGCGGCCGGGCGGTTTCGCCGCGCCCCGGGGCCGGTCCAGCGGGTGGGCGCCGAGTGGCTGTACCGGCTCGCCCTGGAACCGCGCCGGCTGGCCCGCCGCTACCTGCGGGACGACGCGCCGTTCGCGGTCGCCCTCCTCCTCGGTGCCCTGCGCACCCGCCTGACATCGAGACACCGCGCATGACCGGCGCGACCGTCCCTCCCTCCCGCACCGGAAACGGCTCCGACCTGGCTGTCCCCGCCCGGCCCCGGCTCGCCGTAGTGATCGTCACGTATTCGAGCGGTCAGGTCGTCGAGGGGTGCCTGCGCTCACTCGACGCGGCGCTGGCCGGCGCCGGTCCGGCACGGGTCGTGGTGGTGGACAACGCCTCGGCGGACGACACCGTCGAGCGGGTACGCGAGGCCGCGCCGGAGGCCGAGGTGATCCAGACCGGGCGCAACGCCGGCTTCGCCGCCGGGGTGAACGCGGGCATCGCCGCCGCGGACGGCTGTGACGTGCTGGTGCTGAACCCGGACATCCGGCTCGCGCCCGGTTCGGTGCTCCTGCTCAGGCAGGCGCTCGCCGTACCGGGGACCGGGATGGCGGCCCCCCACCTCACCGCCGAGACGGGAGAGCTCCACCTCTCCCTGCGCAGGCGGCCCACCGTGCTGAGGGCGCTGGGCGAGGCGCTGCTCGGCGGCCACCGGGCCGGGCGGTTCCACCCGCTCGGCGAGCTGGTCGTGGAGCCGGCCGCCTACGACAGGCCGCACACCGTCGACTGGGTGACCGGTGCGGCCTGGATGGTCTCCCGAGCCTGCCTGGACGCCCTGGGCCCCCTCGACGAGCGCTACTTCCTCTACTCGGAGGAGACCGAGTACATGCTCAGGGCCGGGGAGGCGGGGTTCGCGGTCCGGTACGAGCCCCGGGCCGTGGCCGTGCATCTCGGTGGCGAGCAGTCCACCTCAAGCCGGCTGTGGGCGCTGTCGGCGGCCAACCGGGTCCGGATGCACCGCGAGCGGTACGGTCGCCCGCGCGGGCAGCTGATGCGGCTGGCCGTCGGGCTCAACGAGCTGGTCCGCGCGGTGGCCAGGGGCGGCGCGGGCGGGAGAAGGCATCGGGCCGCGCTGCGCGAGCTGGTCGCGATGCGCGAGTGGCCACCCAGGCCCGGCGAGGCGGCGGGCTCCCCGGCCCGCGAGGAGGCGGTTTTCACGGCCCGCGGGACGATCCCTCCGGCCCGGGAGGCGGCACCCCCGGCCCGCGAGGAGGTACCCGTCCAGAAGGCGGGCTCCCCCGGCTACCTGTGCTTCTCCGCGCAGGACTGGTGGTACCACAACCGAGCGCACTCGGACTTCCAGCTCATGCGCTCGATCGCCGCCCACCGGAAGGTCCTCGTGGTCAACAGCATCGGGATGCGGATGCCGACACCGGGCAGGTCCACGCAGGTGCTGCGGCGCGTCGGGCGCAAGCTGCGCAGCGTCGCGATGCTGGTCAGGAGGCCGCTGCGCGAGCTGCCCGGCTTCTACGTGATGTCCCCGCTGCCGCTGCCCTTCTACGGATCGCCGCTGGCCCGGCGGGTGAACGCGCTGCTGGTCCGGGCGCAGGTGCTGGCGGTCTCGCGGGCACTGGGGCTGCACCGGCCCGTGATCATGGTGACCATCCCCACGGCGTGGGACGTGGTGCGCCCGATGCGCAGGCAGGCGCTGGTGTTCAACCGTTCCGACCGGCACTCGTCGTTCCCCGAGTCCGACCGGCCGACCATCGAGGCGCTGGAACGCGGTCTGCTGGAGCGTTCCGACCACGTGCTCTACGTCAGCACCGCGCTGATGGACGAGGAGCGTCGGATGACCGGCGACCGCGCCTACTTCCTCGACCACGGTGTGGACACCGGTCACTTCCGGCGGCGCCCGGAGAGCGAGCAGCCCGCCGACATTCGCGCGATTCCCGGGCCGAGGGTGGGTTTCTTCGGCGCGCTTGACGACTATCTGGTGGATTTCGACCTTCTCGAACGGATAGCCAGGGAACTGCCTGACGTGTCACTGGTTCTGATCGGCGACGCGACGGTCCCGATGGAACGGCTCACCCGCCATCCGAATGTGCACTGGCTCGGATTCAGGCCGTACGAAACGATTCCCGGCTACGGATCGGGGTTCGATGTCGCGATCATGCCGTGGCTGGACAATCCATGGATAAAGCATTCGAACCCCATCAAACTCAAGGAATACCTCGCGCTGGGCCTGCCGGTGGTCAGCACCGATTTCCAGGAACTCGTGAACTATGCCGATCGAGTGAGAATCGCCGCGAGCGGTGACCTTTTCCTGGATGCCGTCCGTGCGACATTGCGTGAGGGGGGCCCGCGGCCGGCCGACGACCTGCGGGAGTCCGTGCTCGGCGCGTCCTGGTCGTCGCGTGCGGCACAACTGATGGCGCTCGCCGAGCCGTCATCGGATCCGCGTTGAGGAGGACGAGGTCATGGGGGCTGGAAGGCGCGGATGGTCGCTGCCGGTGCTGGCCGGGGTGGGGGCCGCCTCGGTGACGATGGCGATGCTCGGGTTCTGCTCGGTCGACGCGCCCGCCGACCAGGCCGGACGCCCGCTCGTGGACACGTCGACCGGCGCCCCGCCACGGGGCGACGTGCCGCAGGGGAGGGCACCGGAGGGCTCCGCCCAGTCCGCCGGCCACGCGTGGTCGGCCCAGGGCCCTCCCGCGACGGCCGCGCGGGTGCCGTGGGAGGGCGGTCCCGCCTACTACGGGCGGTTCGCCGCGCCCGCCGCGGCGGGCTGGACGAGTCCGTCGTTCTTCCCGGTCGGCGTCTGGTTCGAGTCCGTGATCAGCCAGGCCGATGTGAACAGGGACAGGGCCGCGGGGATCAACACGTACGTGGAGCTGACCGAGACCAGCGACATGGCACTGGTGCGGAAGAACGGGATGTCGGCGCTGACCAACGTCCCCCTGCCCGGCTACGGCAGCGAGACGGTGGGCTGGCTGCTCGACGACGAGGTGGACATGTGGGCGAAGGCAGGGGACGCGGGGTGGACCGGCAACCACCCCGGCGAGGGCACCCTGTGCGTCCCGGAGGAGCGGGGATGCGGTTTCACGGTGCTACGCGCCCAGCAGGACCGGCTCCCGAAGGGCGACGGAAGGCTGCACTACGCCAACTACGGCAAGGGCGTGATGATGTGGGAGAAGGACGCGGATGCCGCCGCGTTCGTCAACCGCTTCACCGATGCCGTCTCGACCGACGTCTACTGGTACACCAGCGCGAGCGTCTGTCTGGACGGGCAGAACTTCCTGGCACTGCCGGTCGCCAGGTGCCGCAGGGCCGCCAACTACGGCGCCGTCATCGACCGCCAGCGCGAGCTGGACGCGCTGGACGGCCGCCGCCAGCCGATCTACGGTTTCGTCGAGGTCGGCTGGCCGGCCGAGAACGACACCCGGGCGATCCAGCCGGACCAGGTGACGGGCGCGGTGATGAACTCGCTGATCCACGAGGCCCGGGGCATCATCTACTTCAACCACAACTTCGGCGGCCCCTGCCGCTCCCAGCACGTGCTGCGCGAGGGGTGCGGGAAGGAGGTCAGGCCCGCGGTGGCCGAGATCAACCGGCGGATCAGGAAGCTGGCCCCCGTGCTGAACACCCAGTCGTACGCGCACCGCTTCGGCCCCGGCCTCGACACCATGCTGAAATACCACCGGGGCTCGTACTACGTCTTCGCGATGCCCGGTGGGAAGACGGCGCCGGGCAGGCGCACGTTCACGCTGCCGCGCGGGGTGCGGGCCGCGCGCGCCGAGGTCCTCTTCGAGAACCGGACGGTCCGCGTCGACGGCAAGGGCCGCTTCACCGACTCCTTCGCCGCCGAGTACTCCCACCACATCTACCGGATCACCTCCTGAGCCCCGCCACGGGCGCCGGGTTCGCGGATACGCGTATCTCAGTCGGCCGGGGACAAGGAAGAAGCGTCCGATGCTCGCCGGGACTCCGCTGCGATCGGACGGCCGGCTCACCATCAAGTCCCTCGCCGAGGAAGCCGGCCTCAGGCGCGACAAGCCGACGCATAAGAGCTCGCGCGGATAGGCAGGATGGAGAACCTCAGGAGCAGAACAGGCACCGAGCCTGGTGATCATGGAGTTGCGACGCTCTGTGATCGCCGGGATACCTGTGCCTGCACTGCCATCATGGCTGACCGACCCCCTGTGGGACCGATTCGTGGTGCTGTCACAGCGCCCGGTCTACGATCCGGCCCATCCGCTTCTATCGCCGAACCGCCGCGGCAATGTTGACGGAGACCTTTTCGGCCCCGATCCGCTGCGTGCGTTCGGTGCCCCATTTTCCCAAGGGGGCCAGGGCCGCGTTGAGCGAGACGCCGTGCTCCGTCAGGGAGTACTCGACCTTCGGTGGCACCTCGCGGTACACCTCACGATGCACGAGCCCGTCTTCTTCCATTTCCCGCAGATGCTGGATCAGCATCTTCTCACTGACGCCCGGCAGACCGCGTCGAAGCTCGGCGAACCGGCGGGTCCCGTAGTTGTGCAGCTCCCAGAGAATCAGCGACTTCCACTTGCCGGTGACCACGTCCATCGCCGCGTCGATGCCGCAGAAGTAGGGACCTCGTCGTGCTGATGCCGCCATCCGTCCCTCCAAGACGTACTTACCAAAAGGTAAGTATCCCACTAAATAGTCCGTACTGGTCAACTCTGCCAGCGGTGGAAAGGATTGGCCCGAACGACGTACTCAAGGGGGAGCCCCACAATGACAAGCAACAACAGCGTCCAGGTGAGCGTTCTCGGGTTGGGGGCGATGGGTAGCGCTCTCGCGAGCGCCCTGGTGAAGGCCGGATACGCGACAACGGTCTGGAACCGCTCACCAGGCAAGGCGGACGACCTTGTCGCGCAGGGCGCGGAGGCCGCCGCCACGGCCGGTGACGCGGTCCTGGCCGGCCGACTGGTGATCGCATGCCTGCTGGACCACGCGTCGGTCCATGAGGTGCTCGATCCGCTCTCCCATGAGCTGGCCGGCCGAACCTTGATCAACGTAACCACGACGACGCCGGCTCAGTCACGGGAGTTGGCCGCCTGGGCCGCCGATGCCGGGGTCGCGTATCTGGACGGCGGCATCATGGCCGTACCACACATGATCGGCCAGCCTGGGTCATCGATCCTGTACAGCGGATCGGCCGAGGTCTTCAATCAGTACAAGCCGCTGCTCGAACTGTGGGGAACCAGTACCTATTTCGGGGAGGATGCCGGACTGGCGTCTCTGTACGACCTCGCCCTACTCGCGGGCATGTACGTCATGTTCGCCGGGTTCATGCACGGCGCCGCCATGGTCGCGCCAACCGGCATGACGGCGGGCGAGTTCGCTGCCATGTCCACACCTTGGCTGAGTTCCATGACCGGCGGCCTCCAAGAGTTCGCCGCGGTCATCGACGGCGGGGACTACACCGTCGAAGGACAGCAGAGCCTTGAGTTCTCCAGCCTCGGCGACCTCTTGGCCGCCAGTTCCGACCAGGGCATCAGCACCGAGGTGGTCGCCATGGTCCAGGGGCTCATCCAACGCCAGATCGACGCGGGCCACGGAGCGGAAGGCTTCGCCCGCATCATCGAGAGCATCAAGCAGCCGGGCTGAAGCTCGCGCGACGGCGTGGGGTCACGGTCGCCTGGTGGGGCGCTCGTCCCAGCGGTGGGGGGCCAGGCGCGGCGAATGAGGTCACGGCCTTCCAGCAGGTCGCGGGTCTTGTCGGAGTCATAGCCCGCGTCCAGGTGAGCGGTCAGCCGAGCCAGCGGCCGTCGCGCATGAGGTCGCGTCCGCGCAGCTCGTTCGCCTCACGCCAGGCCTGGATGCGCCGCGGCCGGATCAGGAAGTACTGGTAGGGCTCGTCGAGCTCGCGCGGGTCGAAACCGGTCCTGGCCGCGAACGCGTCACCCGTCTTGGGGGCGAGGTCGGTGAGGTCCACCGGCTCGGCGGTGCCCTCGATGACGACGACGTCGCGGGTCGGCCCGAGGCTGAGGCGCACCCGGCCGTCCGCCAGCAGGTTGCGGCCGGTGACCGAGGCGCGCGGCGTCGAGATGAGGAACGCGGTCCCATCCCAGAGGTACGAGAGCGGAATGAGGTGGACGCCGTCCGGGGAACCCGACGTCGCGACCCAGAGATCGACATCGCTCTCCAGTTTCGCGCGAGTGTCCCGCAGCCTCTCCTCAAGTCCACGCGGCGGCGCGCCCGTCATGCTTCCTCCAGTCACTTCGCGAAGAGCCCTTCCTTCAGGGGACGGGCTCCGTCGGTCATCGGCCGGTTCACCGGGACCGCGGGCTTCCAGGCAGCAGCGACACATCAGGGCGTGGGGGCCGGCGATACGGCCTCCCAGGCGAACCCGTCCGGGTCGGTGAAAGACCCGGCATCGCCACCGATCATGAGCCGGTGCGATCCGGTGCCGTCGGGAGAGACGCCGACGTCCTTGGCAAGGGCACGGCGCCGGTACAGCGCCAGCTTGACGGGACTCGACCCAGCGGCGAACTCGACGTACATGCGGCCGAAGCTCTTCGCCACGGCAAGGCCCTGGTCGAGGTAGAACCGCTTGCTCGCGGCCACGTCCGCGACTCCCAGCAGCAGCACGATCTCGTCGATCTGCCGGGTGGCCGGGCCGGTGTCCTTCTTCGCCGAGGTCGCGATCTTCCAGATCGCCCCGTCCGGGGCCTGTACGACACCGCCGTAGCCCCAGAGCGACTTCGCGGCAGGCTTCAGCGGCGTGGCGCCGGCGTCGAGGGCGGTGTCGATGAGGCTGTTGACGGTGGCCGGCTGGGACACCGTGAGCGCCAGTGTGAACCCACGGAAGCCGGTTGTGGGTGCCTCCGAGGCCCGCAGGCGTATCTGCGTGTCCAAGCCGAAGGCGTCGGCGTAGAAGCGGTCGGCGGCTGTGGGGTCGGCCACGTCGAGGGTGACGGATTCGATGGATGCCATGGCCATCACGCTAGTTGCGGCTCGGCGACCGGCGCTTCTTGATTCCTGACCGGTCTGGTCACCTGTTTCGCCACGCACGGCGGTATCCCCGCAGTCGCGCGCGCCGCGTGGTGCCGGTAGGTGCTGGGCGGCATGCCGACCAGTTCGGTGAAGCGGGTCACAGGGGACCCGGCGGCACCACCCATCGGTGGTACTACTCGCCGGTCCTCTCGACTCCCCCGGCTACTACCGCGACCTGTGGCACTCCGAGGCGCTGACCGCCGGCCGGTGACGCCTTGGTCACCTGCACACCGTCCCGATCGTCTCCGGCCGGGGGCGAAACACGTGATCTTGGCCGAATGGACGAACAACTCACCGCTATTAGGAAAACCGGACGAATTCCGCCACCCCCAACCTGTCATACCGTCGCGGTAACCACGCATCGGAGGGCTGGCACGTGTCCGTTGAGCTCCACCACCGCGCCGTCGTCGCGGACACCCACAACGACCTGCTGATAGCGGTCACCGCGCGTCCGCCGCAACGCTGGGCGTCGTTCTTCCGCGAGCGCTGGCTGCCGCAGCTGCTCGAGGGCGGGGTGAACCTCCAGGTGCTGCCGGTCTTCATCGACGATCAGTACCGCCCCGAGGGCGCGCTCCGGCAGACACTGCGCATGATCGAGT
>NZ_JBEXUE010000094.1:0-26215 GCF_040614275.1 Streptosporangium sp. NPDC006013 | reverse complement strand
GGTCCCCGACTGCCGGTCCGCCCAGCGGGAGTTCGCCGGCCTGCTGGACGAGGGCCCCAGGCACGGCAGGAACGCCGGTGCCCCCGCACTGAGCGCAAGGCGCCCGTCGGCGAGGACTCCGAGCTCCTGCCGGGCCTGCTGACCCTGTCCGATGTGTACGGGACGGGCTACCACGCCGCCAAGAGCGCGAACGTCGGCCCGGGTGACTCGGTCGTGGTGATCGGCGACGGCGCGGTCGGCCTGCTGGCGGTGCTGTCGGCCCGGCAGCTGGGCGCCGAGCAGATCGTGTTGATGGGCCGGCACAAGGACCGAACCGACCTGGGCAGGGAGTTCGGCGCCACCGACGTGGTCGCCGAACGCGGGGATGAAGGGATCGCGAAGGTCCGGGAGCTGACTGGCGGGCACGGCGCGGCCAAGGTGCTGGAGGCGGTCGGCCACATGCCCGCCTACGAGCAGGCCGTTGGCGTGGTCCGGCCCGGCGGGGTGATCTCCCGGGTCGGGGTGCCGCAGTACGACGACGCGCCGGTCGGGTTCGCCAGCCTGTTCGGCCCGAACATCACCCTGACCGGTGGCCCGGCCCCGGTCCGCGCCTACATCGAGGAACTGATGCCGGGTGTCCTGGAGGGCACCGTCCAGCCCGGCAAGGTCTTCGACCGCACCGTCGGTCTGGAGCAGGCTCCCGACGGATACCGCGCCATGGACCGGCGCGAGGCCCTCAAGGTCCTGGTCCGCCCGTAGGCGGCCGCGCCGGGTCCGGCCGGGCCCCATCCCCCAAAGGAACTGTGATGACTTCCTCACCTCCTGCCCTGGCCGCCCGGTCGGCCACCGCCACCGATCCTGCGCCCGCGACGCGCCCGGCCGCGATCCTGGCCGGCTGTTTCATGATCCTGCTGGACGCGGAGCGGGCCGGGAACGGGCCGGCGCCCACCTGGCCCGGATGCTCTACATGAGCACGACGATCGGGTTCTTCTACTTCACCACCCGGTTCCTCCAAGGTGTCCTGGGCTTCGACCCGCTGCGGGGCGGCCTGGCGTTCCTGCCGATGACCGCGGTCGACTTCGCCGTCGCCCTGCAGATCCCCGCGCTGACCCGCCGGGATTGTCCTCACCCTCGTCGGCATGGCCTGGCTGAGCCGCCTGGACGCCGGCAATGGTGGTCGCCCGAGACGGCGGGAGCATGCACAGGCTCGCGCCGTCACCCGGTCAGCCCGACCGGGTGACGGCGATGACCTCACTGATGATCATCACCGTCCCGTCCGGCCCGGGGGGAAGGCAGTTGTCGGGGATGGCCACACCGGAGGGCGGGTTCTTACGCCAGGTCGAGCCACCGCCCTTGGCCTTGACGCCGTCGCCCTCCAGAATTGTGCCGACATCCGGAACGTCCACTCCCCTTTTACCGCCGATGAGCACGGGACGCGTATCCGACGGCCACACGGGCGTTGCCGATTGGCCCCCTCCACCGGCGGGGCCGATTCTCAGGCACTTACTCCCGGCCTCATAAGTCAAGGTCCCGGAGAGCAGCGCCTCGTGCGCCCCGGTGAAGCGCTGGACGATTATCAGCGGATCCGTTCCGGTTATCGTGACCTTGGGAGCGGATGAGTTCGTGCACGCCATGAGGGCGAAAAGAAGCGCGATGACCACACCGACCGGATAGATCGTCGGGACGTCCCGGCTGGAATGCTGTCGCATGCGATCATTAGATCATCCGGTACATGGCCGCCCTTTCCGGCGCTTCTCCCCTGAATCCGATCCGGACATCGGTGCCGTCACCGACGATGGCGATATCGGCGACGGCACCGAACAGTCTGGACGCCCTCCCCTTGAAGATCCGTCCTGCCAAAGATCAGGCGGACGGCCGCTTTGAAGTGCCTGCCGCCCGCCGCGCGGGCCGGCGCACGCGGCCTCACATGTTCATCCGAAAATCCCCGATAAAGAAGAATATTTCAGACAAACCTTCCAGTAAAGGTGACGAAATATTCCATGTACAGACTGTTCGACCATTCATCATTTAGCTCTTGTCTCGCAACATAACTCACGAATGGTATGCAACAAGCTTTTTCGGACATCAGCAAGGGCCAGAGACGAAGAAGCTTGAGAGCCGGGGATTGTCACGCAACGTAAGTGGGTATTACGGCCCGCCAAGTCATCGGGCGGGCTATGGTTCCCCTCGAAACATTAAAAGCCCCGGCGGGTGCTCCAACACCCCCGGGACACGGCACCCGGAGCAACATTCCGCATGCGTATCCACCGTAGCAACCCCAAGGCCAATTTCACCATCCTGCCCAACGGTTTTCTCAAAAACCGGCGGCTTTCCCTCCTCGCCCGCGGCCTGCTCGCCTACCTGATGTCCTTCTCCGACAGCACCCACCAGGACATCAAGACCCTCGCCGCCGAGAACCCCGAGGGCCAGCAGGCCATCGCCAGGGCCATGCGCGAGCTGACCGCCCACGGCTACCTGATCCGCAGGCGCTTCCGCGACGAGGCCGGGAAGATGCGCACCGTGGTGGACGTCTACGACCCCCCCCCAGCACGACCGCCCCGACACCGACCTCCAGGTCACCTCGGCTCTCGGGAAGCCGAGCCTTGGTGAGACGAGCGCGCTCCCTACGGGAGTAAAGAAAGAACTCCAAGAAACCACCCCCTCCCCCGGCCCGGCCGCGCGACGGCGCGGCTCGGGCGAGCCCGTCTGGCCCGCCAAGCCACCCCCGGACGGCGGAGACGTCGGCATCGGCCAGGCCTGGGAACGGGGCCTCCCCGGTGGCCGGCCAACATGGGGACTCGCGGGCCGGACGGCGCTTGATCGTATTCTGGCATCCAGCCGAGAGTGAGCTTGTTCCGCTTTGGCGGGCAAGCCCTATCGGCAGCCCTTCCGTCGGCGGCGTTCTGGACACCACTCGCGACCCGCAACGGGTTTCGGTCGTGTGAATCGGTGAAGCGGGCGGACTTTCACCCCAAGCCCCGAACTGTCCACACAACCGGGGCAACTTCACTTCCCCGAAACCGTCGGGACCTCTGGATGCTTGCGATCACCCACGTTAAGCAACCTGTGTTGACTAATCCGAGATTAGTCAACTAGAGTTGCTTGCATGCCCGGTGATGAGATTCCCCCTTCCGAGGAGCCCGCTGACGCGCTGGCGGCCGTGGCGGCGTTGAGACGCCTGGCTGACCAGATAGAGGACGCCGCCGTCGAGCAGGCCATGCGAGCGGGCTGGAGCTGGCCGCAGGTCGCCGAGGCGCTCGGCGTGACGCGCCAAGCGGTCCACAAGAAACACGCCAAGCGGCTCATCGCCGCCGGCGTCACGCTGAGGAGGCGCTGACGATGGCCGCAATCGACCACTACATCAACACGATCATCGACCAGGGGGCACACGAAGCCCACACCGACGGATCGGCGACGATCGAGGCACACCATCTCCTGCTGGCGATCGCCGCCGAGCGGGAAACCACCACACATCAGGTGCTGACCTCGGTCGGGCTCCATCATCGAGCGATCCGCGACGCGCTGAACCGGGAGTTCGAGCACAGCCTGAGCGCGGCCGGAGTCTCTCGTGCCGCCTTCGACCTCCCGCAGCCGAGCAGCGCCCCCCAACGTCCGTCGCAACTGGGGGCGTCGGTCAAACTCGCGCTCGAACGAGGCTTCGCATCCGTTGCCCGCAAAAAAGATCTACAGCCGGCGCATCTGCTGCTTGGGATCCTGCAAGCCGAGGTCGGCACCGTGCCGCGCGCGCTCGCCCTGGCAGGTATCGACCAAGCCGATCTGAAAGCGCGCGTCCTGCGGACGCTCACCGACGCGGGCGAATGACCGACAGACGCGGCTGAGGTCGTTCCATTCCCCGAGAGCAGGCCCGTAATGGCCGCCCGCACAGCGATGCGCGGCGAGTCCCTCGAACGCGGGCCGCGATGCGTCGCGCGCTCGGCCGGGTCCAGCCGCGCCGAGCCTGACAGCGGAAACCCGCCCCGGCAAGGTTTCGTGAGAACCCTCCCGGGCCCTCCCCCCCTCTCAGGCGCCCGCAACGCGAGGCGTGAACCACAGGAAAGGCGAGACGATGACGACGAGCGAAGTCGTGCTCGATGTCGACGGCCTGCGCATGCGCTACGGCACGACCGACGTCCTGCATGACGTGAACTTCCAGGCGCAGCAAGGAGAAGTGCTGTGCCTGCTCGGGCCGAACGGCGCGGGAAAGACCACCGCGATCGAGATCATGGAGGGTTTCCGGATGCGCTCGGCAGGCCGGGTCGAGGTGCTCGGCACCGATCCGGCACACGGCGACGAGCGATGGCGAGCGAAGGTCGGGATCGTCCTGCAGTCCTGGCGTGACCATGGCAAATGGCGGGTCCGTGAACTGCTGGAGCATCTCGGTTCGTATTACGCCGCCTACTCCACCGAGTTGGTCAAACGGCCGTGGGAGGTGGATCGACTCGTCGCGGCGGTCGGCCTGACCGAGCAGGCGGACAAGAAGGCCAGGATGCTCTCCGGCGGGCAGCGGCGCCGGCTGGATGTGGCGATCGGCCTCGTGGGCCGTCCCGAACTGGTGTTCCTCGACGAGCCCACCGCTGGGCTCGACCCGGTGGCCCGGCGTGGTTTCCACGAACTCATCGAAGGCCTGGCCGACGAGGGCGAGACCACGATCCTGCTCACCACCCACGATCTGAGCGAAGCCGAGAAACTCGCCGACCGCATCCTGGTCCTCGTCGGGGGGCGGATCATCGCGGACGGTACAGCGGCGGAACTCGCACGGCAGATCGCCGGCGAGGACGAGGTGCGCTGGACTCGTGACGGGCAGAGCTTCCGGCAGTCGACCACCGAGTCGACCCGGCTGGTTTTCGACTTGTTCAAGCAGCACGGCGAGACGATCGAGAACCTCGAGGTCCGCCGGGCCTCGCTGGAGGACACCTATCTCTCCCTGGTGCACCAGGCCGAATCCGGCACGAACGAAGCAGCGGAAACGAGCAAGGCGGAAGAGGTGGCCCGATGAATCCGACCGCGATGGCGTGGCGTGCGGGCTGGTCCCGCGGTCTGATCGAGCTGCGGCAGTCGCTCACCAACGGCGGGGATCTGTTCAACCACTTCTTCTGGCCCGTGTTGATGTTGATCGCCGTGTTCTTCCTGCGAGACGTGTCCTTCGGGCAGAGCGGATTCTCCCTCGGCATCCTGGCCTTGCCGAGCATCCTCGGCATGAACGCCGCGATGTCCATGGTCAGCATGAGCCAGCAGCTCACCGCCGACCGGGAGGACGGGACCCTGCTGCGTGCCAAGGCGACACCGAACGGAATGGTGGGCTACCTGCTCGGCAAGATCATCTCGGTGTCCGGCGGCCTGGTCGTCGACCTTGCGATCTTTCTGATTCCCGGCATGTTCATCATTTCCGGCCTTGCGATCAGCGACCCGGGCTCCTGGCTGACCCTGAGCTGGGTGCTGACGCTGGGGCTGGTGGCAACCCTGCCGATCGGCGCGGTCCTGGGATCGGTGTTCGTCAGCGTACGCAGCCAGGGATTGCTCACGCTGCCGATACTCGGCATGATCGCGATTTCCGGAATCTTCTACCCGATCACGGTGCTGCCGGAGTGGGTGCAATGGATCGCCCAGACGTTCCCGATCTACTGGCTCGGTCTCGGCATGCGTTCGGCCCTGCTGCCCGATGGCGCGGTCGCCGTCGAGATCGGCGAATCCTGGCGGCATCTGGAAACCGTCGGGATGCTGGGGGCCTGGGCAGTGCTCGGCCTGATCGCGGCGCCGATCGTGCTGCGCCGGATGGCGCGCCGGGAGTCGGGCTCCAGCGTGGCCGAGCGCCGCGAGAAGGCCCTGCAGCGGATCGGGTAAGGAGCTACGCCCCCAGTACGGCCGCGATGGGCACGTGATATTTCATGCGCTAGCCAAAGTTCCACTTCGCGATTTTCTCGCCTCTGGTGCCAAGACGGTCGAGGTCCGGGTCGGCCGTGCCGGCATGCGGAAGATCCGGCGTGATCGGGAAGACGTACCGGACCTGTCGCGAAGCCTTACTCGAAGAGGGAGGGGTCTCCGGTGCCCCGGCGGAGGATCTCGGGCTCGCCCTGCGAAAGGTCGACGACCGTCGTCGGGGTGGCGCCGCACTCGCCGGAGTCGATGACGGCGTCCACCGCATGGTCGAGCCTCTCCTTGATCTCCCAGCCCTGCGTCGGAGGCTCGGTCTCATCGGGCAGCAGCAGGGTGCTCGACAGCAACGGTTCGCCGAGTTCGGCCAGCAGCGCCTGCGTGATGGCGTGGTCGGGAATCCGGACGCCGACCGTCTTCTTCCGGGGGTGCAGCAGCCGCCGCGGCACATCCTTGGTCGCGGGCAGGATGAACGTGTATCCGCCGGGGGTCGCCGCCTTGACCGAGCGGAACAGCGCATTGCTCACATGTACGAACTGGCCGAACTGGCCGAAGTCTCTGCAGACCAGGGTGAAGTGATGATCACTGCCCAGGTGGCGGATCTCCCTGATCCGGTCGATGCCCTCCTTGTTGCCCAGCCGGCACCCCAGCGCGTAGCACGAGTCCGTCGGGTACGCGATCAGCCCGTCCGCGCGCAAAAGCTCGACCACCTGGCGGATCAACCGAGGCTGCGGATCGTCCGGGTGCATATCAAAGTACTTCGTCACACCTTGAAGTTTAGAAGCGGACACTCCGCCACACGACATGCGGGCGGCCCGCAGGTGCCGAGTGAACCGAAGGTCATCGTCCTCCCCTTCAACGCGGCGTCCGGTCGGCGTTCAACCGGCCGTCCCGTCGCCTTACGAGAGTCCGTTCATCGACTCGGCCAGGCCGCGGCGCCGCACGCCGCGAAGATCCGCTCGGGCGGCCCGTGGAACACCGTGCGGAGGCTGGAGAATGGACGAGCGGATCACCCCCCAACGCGACCTCGGAGAATCTTCATGAAAGCCGTGACCGACAGCGTCACCAAGAACCGGCAGTCGATCGACGGCTTGCGTGCCATGGTCGCGCGTGCCTTCGGAGATGCCCAGGTGCCCGAGGGTGAGGACTGGGTCGAGGAGTTGGGCCACGGCTGGTTCAACGTGGCCTACCGGATCCGTCTGCGAGACGGCCGGCCAGTGGTGCTCAAGATCGCGCCGCCTGCCGACGTCGAGGTGATGACGTACGAGCGGAACATGATGCGCACCGAGGTGCACGCGCTGACGATGGTCCGTGAGCGTACCTCCGTACCGGTGCCCGCCGTTCATTTCTACGACGAGAGCCACGAGCTGTGCGACGCCGACTACTTCTTCATGGAGTTCGTCGACGCCGACAATCTCGGCATCATCAAGGACCGGTTGTCCCCCGAGGTATACGGCGCCTGCCAGGAGGCACTCGGTGCGGCGAACCATGCCCTCAACCAGATCAAGGGCGATCATTTCGGGCCGTTGCTGGACGACACGGCGAGCGGGGCCACCTGGCGGCAGGTCTTCACCGGCATCGTCGAGGACGTCCTGCGCGACGGAGAGCGACACAACGTCGACATCGGCTGGGACTACGACGTCATCCGCCGGCTCGTGGCCGAGCACGCGGACTGCCTCGACGAGGTGACCGAGCCGACGTTCGTCGAGTGGGACCTCTGGGATTCCAACGTCATGGTGCGCGACGGCGCCCTGGTGAGCATCCTCGACCATGAGCGTGCGCTGTACGGCGATCCGATCATGGAGGCCGGATTCGTCGCCACCGAGACAGACGGCATGTCGAGTGACGTGGAGAGCTTCATGCGGGGCTACGGCAGGGAGCCGTTCACTCCGGCTGAAAGAACGCGGCGCCGCCTGTACAACCTTCACCTTCTGTTGATCATGGTCATCGAGACCGTCTACCGCGGGCACACGGATTCCTCGCAGTACGACTTCGCGCGGACGAAACTGGCGCAGATCATGGAAACCTTCGGCCACCGGCGGTGACTCCGGCGGGGATTCTCCCGTCGAGTCCACGCGGTGACCGCGGGGACCGGACCACGGCCCTCGGTACGCGACCGGTTGGGCCGCTGCTCTGGGACTCCGCTTCCCAGGCGACCGTGTCGGTCGCGACCTACGGCATCTACGCGCTGACGAACGCCTGGTTCGTCTCCCGCGGCGTGGGGGCGATCGCGTTCGCGGCCGTGAACATCGTGACGCCCATCCTGTTGATCCTCGGGGCGGTGGCGACCACGGTCGGGATCGGCGGCGCGTCGCTGGTCTCCCGCAGCCTCGGCGCCGGCGACCTCCGGCAAGCCGCTCGGGCGACCGGCAACGCGTTCCTCGTCTACTGGACGACGGCCGTGATCATCGGTGTGCTGGGAGTGCTGCTGGTCGACCCGCTCCTCACCCTGCTGGGCGCCACGGACGAGACTCACGGCTACGCGCGCGACTACGCCCTGATCATTCTGGCAGGTGCGATCACGGCGACCGGCTTCTCCAGCCTGGTGCGAGCCGAGGGACGGATGCGCTTCTCGACCGCGCTCTGGGTGGCTCCGGTGGCCTGTCAGATCGTGCTCGATCCGCTGCTGATCTTCGGCTTCGGCCTGGGGGTTCGCGGCGCTGCGCTGGGAACGGTGGGCGGCCAGGCGGTTTCCATGGGTATGAGCCTGTGGTTCTTCTTCGTCCAGCGCGACCGCCCCTACCGCGTCACCCGCGCCGATCTGCGCCCGCACGGCCCCACGTTGCGCCTGCTGGTAGCCGTGGGAGCACCGTCCTTTCTCGGAGGCTTCGGCAACACCCTGGTCGTGGCGCTCGTCAACAACCTGCTGGTGACGCTCGGCGGCCCGGTGCTGATGAGCGCCTACGCCATCTGCAGCCGGATCGGCACGTTCGTCCTGATGCCCCAGCTCGGCATCTCACAGGGGATGCAGCCGCTGATCGGATACAACGCGGGCCGCGCCCTGGCCGCTCGCGTCGGCCGCACGAGAACACTCGCCCTTCGCGCGACAGCGGTCTACGGAACGGTGGCCTGTCTCGTCCTCCTGGTGGCCGCCGCGCCGTTGACGGCGGTGTTCACCGACGATCCAGCGGTCCGGGAAGCGGCGACCCATGCCCTGCGAATCATCGCGCTCGGCTATCCCCTCGCAGGGGTGGCGACGCTCATGTCGGCGTACTTCCAGGCGCTGGGGCGGGCGCGACCGTCCTACGTGATCTCGGTCGGGTCGATCGTGGCGGTCCGGGTGCCGTTGCTGCTCGCCTTCAGCCTCTTCGGAACCCTGTGGTTGTGGATCAGCTTCCCGGTGGCCGAGATCGTCGTCGCGGGAGCCGCGATGTTGATCCTGCGCCGCCTGGGAAAATCACGCGGAGCACACGGTGAGCATGTCCAGCCCTGCTAATGATCTCGAATCGCCCCACCGCGCTCACGGCGGCGGAAGCCGGCTCCAGAGTCTGGTGACGCTGCCGGTGACGCACCGCCGGACGGAGGAGCCGTCCCGGCCTACCCCGATCATGATCGGCTTCTTCGGGCACGCGGTGGCGCCGGACTTGATGCGATAGTCGACCTCGGTGGTGAGCAGTTCCGGCGTACCGTACTCCAGCGCCATGCCGAGGGTCGTCCGGATCTGCAGGTCGGCGAAGGACGCGCCCAGGCAGCGGCGCTGGCCCACGCCGAACGGCAGGAACTCGTACGGTGAGGGCCGGGAGTCGGCCCACCGCGACGGCCGGAAGACGTCCGGGTCCGGGAACGCCGCAGGATCGCGATGCTCCAGCAACGGCGCGGCGAACGCCAGCGCGCCCCGCGGGATCGGCGGCGAGCCGTCGATCTCCACCTCGCGCATGACCCGCCGGGGTAGCGAGAGCGGAACGGTCGGGATGAGCCGCTGGGACTCCTTGACGACGGTGTCCAGCGTCTCATCGTCGGAGACCGTGAGCTCCGGCGTGCCGAGGATGGTGAGCATGGCCCACGTCATCGACATCGCGGTCGTCTCGAACCCGGCGGCGAACAACCCGTGCAACTCCCCCGCGATCTCCGGCGTGGTGAGTGAGTCGCCGTCCTCATCGGTCGTGTGGCACAGGATGGACAGCGCGTCCGGCTGGGGCTCCTCGGCCCGCTTACGCTCGATGATCGTCTCGAACCCGTCGTACACCCCGGCGACCCGCCGCACCCACCGGCCGTAGGGCGTCCAGTCGCGATCCTTCTGGTGCATGAAGACCATCGGGTTCAGGGTGGCCTGCAACAGGTCGCTGACGGACTGCGCGAGGGCGACGTTCTTGGCGTCCGGTTCGAGCCCGAGCAGGCAGGTGAGCAGGTTGGCCCGGGTGATGCGGAGGAACTCGGCGACCATGTCGAACGGCTCGCGGTCCGCCGACGCGAACCGGGACTGCTTGAAGGTGCCGGCGAAGACCTTCCGGTAGTGCTCCATGGCGGTCCTGTGCACGATCGGCATCAGCAGCCTGCGGGACCGCCGGTGGCGCTCGCCGTTGAACGTGATGACGGCGTCGAACATCCGCGACCACGGCCGCCCCTCGGGCAGCGTGAACAGGCCGTCGCTCAACCGGTGGAAGGTGTCGTTGTCGGTGAAGTACCGCCTGACGGCCTCCTCGCCCCTGAGCAGGACGATCGACCCGTTGCCCCGGCTCAACGGCACCACCGGGCCGGGGAAGGCCGGGGCGATGCGGTCGAAGGCGTACCAGGCGGGGTGTCGGAGGAAGCGGAGGTTGTTGAGGAGGGGAATTCCCCCGGGTCCCGCCGCGTCCATGCGCAGCGCGGTGTCGAACATCTTTGCCATGCGTCACGCATCCGTTCGCTCGACATGAGGGTATGTGCGGCTTACCTCACCATCAAGAAGGGAGCCACCGTGGTCGTACACGACGACCAGGCCCCGCCACGGCATTGCCTCCGCCGAAAGCCCCAGCTCACCACGCACGTCCTTGACCTGAAGTTCGGTTGAGGCTCTAACGTGCCGTAGCCATGACCACCGACTGACGACAGGGAAACGATGATGATCCTCGTAACCGGCGCAACCGGAAACATCGGAAGCGCTCTGCTGAGGCAACTACACACGTCCGGTTTCACACGCTTGCGAGGTCTGACCCGTGACGCGGCACGGGTCTCATTCCCTTCGGGGGTCGAAGCCGTTGAGGGTGATCTCGCTCAGCCGGACTCACTGAAGCCCGCGCTGGACGGGGTGCGTTCGTTGTTCCTGCTGCGGGGCCTGGGCGCGGAGGCCGACGTCCTCACGGCCGCCCGGCAAGCAGGCGTGGAACACGTGGTGCTCGTGTCGTCCATCACGGTCCAGACCCACCCGCACCTGCCCGCCACCGCCGAGAATCTGGCCGTCGAGCAGTTGCTCAGGGACAGCGGCATGGCCTGGACGATCCTGCGGCCGACACAGTTCGCCTCGAACGCCCTGTGGTGGGCGCAGTCGATCCGCGAGCATGGGACGGTTCGAGTGCCCTACGCGGACATCGGCCTGCCCACCATCCATCCCGCGGACATCGCCGCGGTGGCCCGGGTGGCACTGACCAAACCCGGCCACCAGGGAAGGACGTATGCACTGACCGGTCCGGAACGGATCACACCCCGGCGACAGATCGAGGCCATCGCCGCGGCGGTGGGGCGGGAGGTGGCCTTCGTCGAGATCAGCCGGCAGGAGGCCCATCTGCAGATGGCCTCCTTCATGGGAGACCAGACCGCCGACGCGGTGCTCGACCTGATGGGCGGAGACATCAATGATGAGCTGCTGAAGGTGCGCGACACGGTACCGAGGATCACCGGCTCCCCGGCCAGATCGTTCCAGCAGTGGGCTTCGGAGAATGGCGCCGCCTTCCGCTAGGACCGAATAGACCACCACGCTGGGCCGGGAGTTCCCGCGCGCCCCTGGCCAATGAGCCCTTGCACGGCTCGCCGGCCGCGCCTACGTTCTTAGTCATGATCAATATGAGCCGGCGGAGACATCAGATCCTCTTACCGGCGCTGGTGGTGGTCGCCGCTCTCGTCGCGGGATGTGGTCCGGGCCCGCGTGAACAGGCGCTGAGAGCGTGCCAGGTGCTCGACTGGGACGCCGCTCAGAAGGTCTTCGGCGAGGGCACCACCATAGAGGACGAGCCCTCTGCCGCGCCGACCGCCGATCCCCTGCAGGGAATCTCATACGTCACCACGCAGTGCAACTACAAGAACAGCAAAAGCACGCTGTATGCCCTTGTTCTCATGCGCACTCCGCTGACAAGCGCCGGGGTGGAGAGGAACGAGGAATTCTGCGACAACATCAGAACGGCCGACTCCCAGGACCTGGAGGGTGTCGCCGACCAGGCGGTCTGGGTTCCCGGCAAGGGAGACCTCTGTGTGTACGCCCACGGCGTGGTGATGCTGATCAGCACCAACCTGAACAACAGTGGCGGCACGGCCCTGCTCGGTGGCACCCTCGAAGGAGCGAAGAGGATAGCCGCGGAGATCATCCCCCGTATCGCGGAATGATCACCCCCCTGGCAGCGGAGTTCAGGCCGCCGGCGGGTACGCGCCCCGAAGCGGCGTGATTCCCGGCGACCATGTCCGTCTGCCGCCGATCCCGCTTCCATCGGAGATTCTCTCCCCAGGGCAAAAGCCACCCGGAAGGCACCACCTCACGCCCGCACTTCTTGATCGGTGATGTCACCGCGCAGACGAGCCGTCACGCGTCGCCGAGCCGCTTACGGTGGTCACGTCTGGGCTCCCGGGCGGACGATCATGAGGACCACGACGATCGCCCACAGCAGGTTGTAGATTCCGGCGAGCATGCTCAGGGTGCGCAACCGCTTGCCGTCGTCGGGGTTGGCGAGGGCCTCGCGTTGCTCCGGACAGATTCGCAGGGCGAGCAGACCACCGGCGGCGGCGGTGAGGACCATGGAGATATTTATCCAAATCTCGCCCATCCGGCCCTGGGTGACGGCCAGAGCGATTCCCACGACGGGCACGACGATGCCGAAAACGCCGTAGCCGCGGGTGATGCGGTGCAGCGCGACAGCCACGGCCCGGTTGCGGTCTCCCGAGGTTTCCGGCCGCGGGTCGACAGACGCGCCCGCGACGGCCGGGCTCACCGCGACACTCGCGGCGACCGGGGCATAGCGGGAGAACAGGCTTGTCGCGACGGCCGAGCCTCCGACGAACACAATGCTGGCGAGTACATGGACCGACAGCAGCACACCTTCCACGAGCTTCTCCTCTCCACAGCCTTCAGGGAGCCTGAAGCTTAGCAGATGCTTCAGACTCCCTGAAGGTGACGGCAAAGGAATGGCACCCCTGCTGTCCGGGGCGTCTCGCACGTCGGATCAGAGCCGGGAACGCCCTTCGAACGCGGCGCGTGCGGCGTCGGCGATCTGACGCTGAATCGGGTCGGCGTCCGGGCCGAACAGCCGCTCGTCCACCCCGGCCACGGCCTTCATCGCCTCCCGCATGAGACGCGCACCCTCGGGCGTGATCTCGATGGCCGAAGCGGACCCGGCGCGAGCGGTGTTGTCACGAACGAGCCCGGCCCCGGACAGCGCCTTCACCGCCGCATGAACGCTCTGAACGGTGATTCCGGACATTCGCGCCAAGTCGCTGAACGATGCGCCGGGCACGCCGGTGATGTGTCCGAGCAGGCCGAACCTGCTCACCGTCAGTCCGAGCGGCGCGAGGGCGGCGCCGAGCTCGGACTCGATCCGGTGCGCCAGCGTGAGCAGCACGATGGAGGGGCTGGTCTCCGGCGGACCTGGACGGGCGTTCTCGATTGTCACCTTCCAAGTCTCCCGCACCACCCCGATCGACTGCGGCTTCGCAAGCCGTACTTCGACCTGATCGCCTCCGGTGTGAAGACGGTCGAGGTCCGGGTCGGCTACGCCGACATGCGGAAGATCCGGCCGGGGCAGAGCCTCATGTTCGTCTGCGGCGATGAGAAACTGCCGACCGAGGTGAAACAGGTCACCGAATACGCGTCGTTCGAGGAGATGCTCGACCACGAGGACCCGCACGCCGTCGGGCCACCTCGGCGAGTCCCGCGACGAGTTCCTGACCGTGATCCGAAGCATCTACCTACCCGAAAAGGAACGCCTGGGCGTCCTGACCATCCAGGTCCAACGGGCCTGGTGAATCGTCCCAGGTTCAGCGGAGACTCGAGTGGAGATCTGCAAGGATCAGCTCCCTTGCCAGACTGTCTTTGACATGGTCATCATGCTGATGCATGTCCGTTCGGCATACCACCTATGTGGTAGAGCATCGCGACCTGAGCAGGATCAAGCCCTACAGAGACGGTCTTATAGCCATAATTCGCATCACGATCGTCGAGGTCTGTGAAGAGGTGGGCAGTGCCACGTACCATTCCGCCGCTCGATATAGGGGATCCCCAACAGATCGGGAACTACCGACTGATCGGCAAACTAGGCGAGGGGGGTCAAGGAGCGGTTTACCTCGGCGAGACCCCACTCGGCGCCCGCGTCGCCGTCAAGATGTTGCGCCCCACCAAGGACCCCAAGGCACACAAACGCTTTCTGGCTGAAGCCGAAGCCGCCCGCAGGGTCGCGCCCTTCTGTACCGCCAAGGTCCTCGATGCGGGCGTCGTCAACCACTCGCCCTATATCATCAGCGAATACATCGCCGGCCAATCCTTGAAGGAAGCCGTCAACAGCAATGGCCCGTTGACCGGTAGTGACCTTGAGCGGCTTGCCGTCACCACGTTAACCGCGCTGAACGCCATCCACCGAGCGGAGATCATCCACCGCGACTTCAAGCCGCAAAACGTGATCCTTGGCCCCGGAGGCCCGGTGATCATCGACTTCGGCATCGCCCGCCTCACCGATCAAACGGCCTCGTACTCGGGGCCACCGATCGGCACCTTCCCATATATGGCGCCCGAACACATTAACGATAACATCGCCAGCCCGGCATCAGATGTGTTCAGCTGGGCCGCCACCATGGTGTACGCGGCCACTGGACACCTGGCCTTCGCTGGAGCCACATTACAGGTGGTAATCGTTGCTGTCCTGACCCGCGCCCCCGACCTGACCGGCGTGCCCGACAACCTCGGCCCCCTGCTCGCAGCGTGCCTGAACAAACAGTCTGGCGCACGACCAACGATTGACCATCTACTCGGTCACCTGACCCACGCTCATGGCAGTCGACCTTTCGATCTTTCCTCCCAATCCAATATCCAAAGCCGGCCAGTTGACTCACCTTCGCCAATGATCGCCACGGAGGCCCGACAGGCAAGTACTGATGCCAGTCCTCATGTCACATCGATGGCTGACATAATGCCGAAACCCGATAAAGGTAAAGCTGTTCCCGGAAATGAGACCTCTCTGCCCAACCAGCCTGACATCGACGCGCTCCGACGAGATCGGATTTCATCCAGGAGTGCTGTTGATGATGGTCGACCGGCTGAGGAAATCACCCCTTCCAAGAGCTCGGCAGCCGATTCACTTCCTCACCAGGAGAGCGGATCTGGTCCTCAATTCGGTTCCACCTCTCCAACAGATCGCCCCATTGCCAAGGGGCCCGCTACCAAGCCGTTCAGTCGAGACCGCCTGGTTTCCGATCTGCCATCGGTGAATTGGGGTCGATTTTCGGGGAGTGGTGCGACGCCGGACGGATTCCCCGGGCAGGCTGCACCCCCAGAACAAGCTCCTCCAGATCAGACCCACCCTCCGGGGCGGCCACGGCGTCTGCTGCGGCGGGCGCTGATCTCAATCCTCGCCCTCGTCCTCGTCAGCGGCGGCCTGGGCTGGTACTTCTTGAACCAATGGCTCGATGCTCAGTACTTCGTAGGGGCTCGAGGTGAAGAGATCGTGCTTTTTCAGGGCGTGAACACCAGCCTGGGCCCCATCGAGTTCTTCAGCGTCGCCCACAGCAGTGCCATGTCGATTTCGGTTCTTGGTGCGTTACAGCAAGGCCAGGTCCGCGACGGCATCCCCGTTGCCAGTGTCGACGCAGGCCTGAGGAAGATCCAGGAACTGACGAGGTCCGCGGCGAAGTCGGGCAAGAAGGGGAAACCGAGCCCCTCCGCAACCCCGGAACCCACAATGTCGCAGTAGACACATGAGCACCCCAATCGTCGAGCCTGTCCCGCTGCCCGCCAAACGGCGGGTGGCCGGACTGGGCTGCTAGCTTCGAGCACGCTGACCAGGCTGCTCCTCGACCGACTCCGAGAGGGCGCAGTGGTCGCGTACCTTGGCGAAGAACATCTCAGGATGTGGGTAACCGGCGTGGCCCGGCGCGAGCAACCAGCCCACCACTCAACCGAACCTGACCGCCCATCTCCAACGCGCTCTCAGGACGCCGCCATGCTCTCCAGGAGCCGGGCGAGGAGATCGGAAAGCCGCTCGCGCTCGTCGTCCGAGAGCCCGCCGAGGAGCGTTCCCAGCCCTTGAAGATGGTCCTCGACGCTCCGTTCGAGCAGGTCGCGGCCCGCGTCGGTCAACCGTACGCGGACGCTGCGGCCGTCGGCCGGGTCGGGGGAGCGGGTCAGCAGCCCGGCCGCCTGCAGCCGGTCGAGGCGGTTGGTGGTGGCGGCCGGTGAGAGGAGCAGGGCCCCGGCCAGTGCGCCCGCCGACAACTCCTCTCCGCCCCGGTACAGCGTCGCGAGCACGTCGAACTCGCCCCTGTTGAGCCCGTGCGGCCGCAGGGCCGCCGCGATGGCGGCGTTGGCCAGCGCGTCCGCTCTGGTCAACCGGCCGAAGAGGGCCATGGGGCGGGGGTCGATATCGGGCCGCCTGGCGGCCCATTCCTCGATCATCTGGCGTACGGGGAGGTCGGGATCGGTCACTCGCTTATTTTGACATCGAAACAGCCCCGTGCAACTATTTCCATGTCGAAACAAATGAAGGAGGATCACATGTCCGCTCAGCGCAACACCCAGACCGTGAAGGACTTCTACGAGGCGCTCGGCAAGGGGGACCTGGACGCCGCGACGGCGCTCCTGACCGACGACTCGGTGCTCCACGTCCCCGGCCGGAGCACGAACACCGGCACCTACGAGGGCCGGGAGGCCGTGATCGGCTTCGTGGTCAAGGCGGCCACGCTCAGCCAGGGAACGCTGCGGCTCGACGTCCACCGGGTGCTGGCCGACGACGAGGCGGCCGTCGCGCTCGCCACGTACACGGCGACCAGGCCCGGCCGCTCGGTTCCGCTGGAGAACAACCTGGCCCACGTCATCACGATGCGCGACGGCAAGATCGCCGAGTCGTGGCTGCACAGCCGGGACCAGTACGAGGTCGACGCATTCTGGGGCGAGTGACCTGTCCCGCGATTCTCAGATCCTCCAGGCCTGGTTCAGGCTGGGGGCGGGTAGAGGTCGAAGCCGTACAGGCCCTGGTCTCCCCCGGCGGCCAGACCGAAGCCGTTGGGGAACCAGGCCAGGCAGTTGAGACCCGCCTCGACCCTGGCTCCGGCGCCCGCCGACTCGCCGTACCTGTCCCACAGCCGGATGGTTCCGTCGTCCGAGCAGGTGGCGAGCAGGTTGCTGTCCGGGGAGATGGCCACGCCACGAATCTTTCCCGAGTTCGCGGGCAGCGTCGCCCGATCCCTGCCGCCGGCCGACCAGACGCGCGCGGTGCCGTCCTCGAAGCAGGCGGCCAGCCAGGTGCCGTCGGGGGCGATCGCCACCTGCCGGGCCGCTCCCGGGCATCCCTTGAGCGAGGCCCGCGCCTTTCCGTCGGCTCCCCACAGGCCCGCCGTCCCGTTGACCGAGACGATGGCGAACCACCTGCCGTTGGGGGCGACGGTGATCTCGCCTATGGCCTCCACCCTGCTTTTCAGGGTGGCGTACCTGCTGCCGTCCGGTTTCCAGAGCTGGATTCTCCCGTAGATGGACAGGGTGGCGAGCCAGGCGCCGTCCGGTGAGATGAGGATGTGAGCGGTCGCCCGGATGTTCGCGACCAGTACTGCCCGCTCGGTGCCGTCGGCCCACCAGATACGCGCGGTGCCGTCTTCCGAGCAGGTGGCCAGCCAGGTGCTGTCGGGGGCGATCACCACCTCGCGCACCGGCCCGGTGTGACCGGCCAGCACCGCCCTCCTGCTGCCGCCCGCGCCCCAGAGCCGTACGGTCCGGTCGGCCGACCAGGTCGCCAGCCAGGTGCTGTCGGGGGCGATCACCACTCCCCGCACGCGTCCGGTGTGCCCCGTCGGAATGGCCCTCCTGCGGCCACCGGCTCCGCGTATCCGGATCACGTGATCACCGGACCAGACGGCCAGCCACGTCTTGTCCGGCGAGATCGCGCCGTAGTGATCGGTCTCGATGGGAACGGTGAGGGTCGCTCCTTCTATCCTGTCCTCGTTCCAGAGCTTCACCGAGCCGTCGCCGGAGTGTGTGGCGATCCAGTTCCCCTCGGGGGAGACGGTCACCTTGCGCACCATCCCGGTCCGGCCCCTGCGGCTCTGCCGCCCGGAGCGCTCCGACTGCCAGATCCGGATCTCCCCGTCCTGCGAGCAGGCGGCCAGCCAGCTGCTGTCAGGAGCGATCACCACCTGACGCACCACCCCGGCATGCCCGGACAGAGCTGCCCGTTCGCTGCCGTCGGACTCCCACAGCCGCACGCTCTGCTCCCCGGAGAGGGTCGCCAGCCAGCTGCCGTCCGGGGCGATCACCACCTGACGCACCACCCCGGCATGCCCGGACAGGACGGCCCGCTGCCTGCCGTCGGACTCCCACAGCCGCACGCTCCGATCCTCGGAAAGGGTCGCCAGCCAGCTGCCATCCGGGGCGATCACCACCTGACGCACCACCCCGGCATGCCCGGACAGGACGGCCCGCTGCCTGCCGTCGGACTCCCACAGCCGGACCGAGCCGGTGGACGTCCAGGTGGCCAGCCAGCTGCCGTCAGGGGCGATGCGGATCCCGGGCGCCGCTCCGGTGTGTCCCGTCAGGACGGCTCGCTCGTCGCCGTCGACTCCCCACAGGCGCACGCTCCCGTCTCCGGAGAGGGTCGCCAGCCAGCCGCCGTCCGGCGAGACGGCCATCTTGGAGACCTCGCGTATCGGCCTGTTCCGGCCGGAGACCTTCTCGTTCTCCTGGTTCCAGCCGCGCATCAGCAGGGTGTCCCTCAGGGTTCGCGGCTTGGTCCTCACCCTGACCGGGCTCCTGAGGGTCAGGCGCTTCCTTCCTTCGGGGCTCCACAGGGCGACCCTTCCCCGCACGGAGAAGGTGGCCAGCCACGAGGCGTCCGGCGCGGCCACCATCCCGGCAAGCCTGCCGATCCCGCTCTTCAGTACGGCGCGCCTGCTTCCTTCGGGGTTCCACAGGGCGACCCTTCCCCGCACGGAGAGAGTCGCCAGCCACGAGGCGTCCGGCGCGGCCACCATCCCGGCAAGCCTGCCGACGCCGTTCTCCAGGATCGCTCTCTGGGTGCCGTCGATCCCCCAGAGCTGCACTCTCCGGCGTCCGGAACGGGTCACCAGCCACGAACCGTCCGGCGCGGCGGCGACCTCGTGAACCGGCTTCCGATGAGTGGCCAGCGTTGTCCGGGTAGTGCCGTCGGCCTTCCATATCTGCACACCGTCGCGACCGTGGACGACGAATCTCGATCCGTCCGGTGTGATCGAAACGTCCTTCAGCCGTTTCGTCGTCGAGGTCAGCGTTCCCAGCAGGCAGGTGGCGCCGATGTCGGGCAGCGGCCAGCGGGCTCTCAGGAAGGGGGTCTCGGTCTCCTGGCTGTAGCGCTCGATCGACGCCCGCATCGGCGGGAACGCGTACAGGCGGGCCAGCAGGTTCGCGGTGGAGACGGCATCCGATTCGAAGGGGGTGAGCAGGTGTGCGCTCCGGGCGATCAGCTGCCGGACCCCGGCGACGGAGCGGGAGGTCGACAGCATCAGATCCGACTCCGCCGCGGCCACCCCGAAGGCTCGTATCCGGGTGACGAACCATCGCACGTCGTGCAGGAGCGACTCCAGCTCCCGATGCCTTCTCCCCTCGGCGAGGTGGAACAGCAGATGGTCCCAGAGATAGGGCACCTCCCTGGGCAGTCTCCACCATTCGGCGTCCGCCGCGAGGTCGTCGTCGGGGATCAGTTTGCGGGCCTCGTCGAGGAAGTCGCGGTTGGCCGCCTCGACGCGCTCTCTCCCCAGCCCGTACTCCGAGCGGAGGTGTGCACGGATGACGTCGTGGATCATGATCGACGGCACCGTTCCCTCCGTCTCGTGCCTGCCGATCAGTGACAGGTCGTGCAGCCTCGCGCAGAGGCGCTCGGTCTGCTCGGAGGTGAGTCCGGCGGTGGCGCGCCAGAGAAGCCCGACGGTGCCGACCGGTATGTCGGCGTCCTGCGGGAAGACGCCCAGCTCAAGGAAGCGGGCACGGTCGAACACGCCGAGAGCTTCGAGGCTGTGCTCGACCGTCACGCGCACCGCGGTCTCCCGCTGGCGGGGAATGGTGACGTCCAGGGTGGCGGGTCCGGCCCGGCCGAGCCGCTCGGCCGCCCGGCGGGCGGCGACATCGGCGTTCACCCCGCCACCGTGCTCGTCACGCAGGCGCGCGTTGACGAGGTCCAGTAGCAGCGGCCATCTTCCCGTCAGGCCCATCAGGCTGTTGACGACGCCGGGGTTCATCGGCGGTAGCCCACGGCTCAGCAACTGGACGGCCACCCGCGGCGCCATCTCGTCGACGATCATCGCGATCGCGTTCGGGGGAAGGGCTCTGGGCAGGCGGGTCGTCACCAGCACCCGGGACCGCACCGCCGCGGCCAGGAAGGGTCTCAGCTGTGACAGGCTCCACACGTCGTCGACCACCAGCAGCGTCTGGCCCCGCTCCGCCAGGATCTCGGCCATCCGGTGGCCGGCCTGCTCCGGGCTGGAGAACTCCGGCCGGGTGCCCGTCACGGCCTCCGTGACGTCGTTGGCCAGCGCCGCTATGTCGACACCTGTGCGGTCGCGGCCCACCGTGATCCAGATGACACCGCCCTTGAACCGCTTCCTCACCTCACCGCTGTGGCACGCCTCCACGGCCAGGGACGTCTTACCGAAACCGCCCGCCCCGGCGATGCCGGTGGTCAGGCCGACCGTTCCCGAGCCTCTCATCGTCAGAGTGGAGACCACGTCGTTCAGCTCGGTTCTGCGGACCCACCCCGCCTTTCTCTCGGGCACCCGGAAGAGCCCGCCATGAGCGCGCGACTTCATCAGTTCCGGCGTCAGCCGGGTCAGCAGGACGGTGAGGAAGGCGGTCAACCCGAAAATCGCGACCCAGGTGATCCGGTTCTCGGCCATCGTTTCCGGAAAATATTCTCCGACCATTCCAATCGGCAGCCCGACCAGGATTCCAACAACTACCAGAAGCGCCGTGGCCATATCGGCGAATTTTTTTGTGCGACGAGCCAACGATCACCTCGACAGTGCCGACCCCTGCCCAGACGGGCGCTGGGAACCCTGAACGCACGATATCTGTTCCCCATTGCCGCCGAGTTGAATCACCGAGGTTCGGGTAATTAACGCGTGCACAGAAAGCCATGTTGCACGCTTTGCGCTGCTATGTCCACGGCATCGACACCGACCATTCCGATTCACATTCAATGGAGGTCCTTTTCCGTGGTGCCGCGATCACCCTCGGCCATCCCTTTCGAGCCGCCGACCGGGTCCGCCGTGGCCGTCAGCGGCCAGGGCCGCCTGCGGGGAGCCTCCGCGCACGACCAGGCCGCGAACGGCGGTGTGCCGCAAACGCTTCCCCTGTCACTAAATGCAGCCATAAGGCGAACATAGAGGCTCGTGTCCGAATCGATGTTTAGTGTCGATAAAAAAGACAGTGAAATCAAGATATCCATCGCATTCGACGGGCCGACGGATTAGGATCTGACGCGGCCAGAGCCGAGCCGGGAAAGGCCGCTCCCCGCTCATCTCACGCCAAGGCGCCGCCCTCGAAACCCCGTCAAAATCCTGTCACGTAAAAATCCATCGCCTGGAACCTCGCCGCCCGAAGTGCCCCGTTCGAAGTACGGCCGTCTGAGAGCCCGTCGTTCACATCGTCGAACAGGTAGTGATCTCCATGTCCGGCCCCTCCCCCTCCTCACCCGCCGACGGCTCGCGGGACCCGGACGCCGGCCCGCCCGGCGGCCTCCCGGCGAAGCTCAAGGAGATCGCCGCGACCGCCCTGGTCACCGGCGGCGTCACCACCCTGTTCGCGGTGCTGACGGACGGGGTGCGGGCACTCGGCACGGGTCTCGCCCTGCTCGTCTGCGCGGTGATCGGCCTGGCCGTGGCCGCCCTGCTGACGCTGGGAAGGTTCGCCCGCCTGCTGCGCCGATGGCTCGAACCGGCCGGACGGGCCGTCGCGCGCCGTCGCGCGGCAGGAAGGCCCGCACCGGGCATGCCAGGGCGGAGGCACCGGCGGCTGGAGGGGTTCGTGCTCAAGTTGTCGGCCGGCTACATCGGTGTCCTCCTCGGCGCCGCGGCCGTAACGGTCCCGTGGGGGGTCGTCCAGGGCGGAACGTGGCTTAGCCACCGGCTCTGGCCCCCCGACTGCGAGCGGCCGCTGGAGTTACGCGTCGTCACCGCCCCGGAGAACGTGACCGCCCTGCGCGAGAGCATCGCCCTGTTCGTCCAGGGCAGGCTGGTGGACGGCTGCGCACCGTACACGATCTCGGTGGGGGTGGCGCCCTCGGTCGGGGAACTGGCCTACGCCTTCGGCGACAACTGGTACCGCGACGACGCGCGCCAGGAGGGTGACGAGCCGTTTCGCCGGCTGTACGGTCCCCGGGCCGACGCCTGGGTCGCCACCAGCACCGGCGAGGCCAGGCTCGTCGCCGAGGACGTGGGAGCGGGCGGCGCCACCCTCGACATCGGCCCGTCGGTCGCGTCCGACCGACTGGTGGTCGGCATGATCAGCGGGCGTGCCGAGAAGGTCAGGAAGGAACTGCCGGCGGGGCGGCCGGGCAGCCACAGCCTCCCGGTCCTGTGGAAGGTGGTCCGATCGAAATTCGGCATGCCGGTGAGCTACCCGCAGCCCGAGCTCTCCACCGCCGGGCTCGTCGCGGTCTCCGACCTCATGCCCCTGGGCGACGTCGTGGATCGGGAGCAGCGCGACATCGTCGCCGAGAGCGTCAGCTCGCTGCTCTGCCGGTTCAGGACCGCGAGCCGCGGGACCGGCGGCGAGGAGCTCAACCGGAGCCCCGCCCTGGTGATCCCGTTTCACAGCCTGACGGACTACAACGACGGGCGGTTCAACGACCCCCACTGCCCCGAGGGGGCGCCGAGCGGGATGGCCAAGCTCAAGGAGTTCTTCTCTCCCGGGCTCTCCGGGCTGGACTACCCGTTCGTCACGATCAGCTGGCCGGACGAGCGGAGTGCGGAGCGCACGAGCGTGCTCGGCCTTCTTCGCTCGTGGCTGGCCGCCAACCCGCTCTTCGGTGAGCGCTCCGCTGAGAGAGCGGTCGTGCGCTCCCCCGCGGCACTGCGAGAGGCCCAGAGCCGGTTCTTCGGTCTCCTGCCCCGGCTCGACGCCGAGATCGCCCTCGACGTGTCCGGCTCGATGACCGCACCGCCCCGCTCCCTGCTGGTACGCCTGCGTGAGACCTTTCCCGACATCAAACCGCTGATCACCCCTCGTGACGACCTCGCGCTGAGCGCCTTCTCCACGGTCGGCCGCAGGACCCGGGTCAGGGAGCTCCAGCCGGCGGCGGGCCGTGCCGAGTTCGACGAACTGACCAGGAGCGTCGCCGGTACCAGGGCGGAGGGCTCCGACGCCCCGATATCAGACATGATCATGAACCTGAACCGGCGGGCCGGATCTCCTGGGCGTGCCCTCGTCGTCGTGACCGACGGGGGCGTCTTCGACAACGAGCGACGGGGGAAGGGCGTCGGCGGGACGCTCGCCCGCGCGTCCAATGTCAACGCCCTCTATGTGCTGGCCCTCGGCGACAACGGCTGTGATCGCTCTCCCCCGCGTGCGGGGAAGTACCGCGAGTGTGTGGAGGCGGGAGCCGACATGCGGCAGGCGCTGAGACACCTGATCTCCAGCCTGCGTGGAAAGGACCGCCGTTGACCTCCCTCCCAGGGCCGGAGCCCGGGATCTCCACAGCCAAGGAGATTCGATGAGCCTGACGCGACGCCCGCGCGCCCTGCTCGGCAGGTTGAACCCCGGCCAGCGTCGCTGGGGCGGTGCCGGGGTGGTGGCGGGGCTGGTGCTGGCCTCGGTGCTCATCTCCCTCACCGCGGGGGATCCCTCGCTCCTCACCGGGAAGCCCGCCTTCCCCGCCGACTGCGGAGGGCCTGACCGGCTCACCGTGGCGACCGGCGCCGACATCACCGCCGGCAGCTTCCGCCGCGACCTGATCGAGGAGTGGAACCGCACGCACACCACCCAGGTCACCCTGGTCGAGGTGGCCGAGCGTACGGACGAGGAGCGGGCCGAGATGGCGGGCCGTGCCCGGCTGGGGAGCTGCGCCTACGACGTGCTCTCGGTGGACGTGGCCTGGACCGCCGAATTCGCCCGGAGCGGCTATCTCCTTCCGTACCCTCTCGATCCACAGAAGGCGGGCCTCTTCGTGGACAACGTCCTGAAGACGGGCCAGGTGGACGGAGTCCAGTACGCGGTGCCCTTCGTCACCGACGTGCCCCTGCTGTTCCATCGCCGCGGCCTGCCCGTGCCCACCATGACGGAGCAGCTCTGGAAGTACGCCGCCGCGAACGGCGGGTACGCCGTGCAGCTCGGCGACTACGAGGGGGGCACCGTCAACCTGCTGGAGGCGGTCCTGTCCGCGGGTGGAAGGGTCACCGACGGTGACCGGATCGTGCTGGACGAGGGAGTCAACGGCGAGCGGACGCGCGAGGCGCTCGCGCGCTGGCGGGCCCTGCTGGAGAACGGCACCCTGGCACGCGGGGCGGAGAACTTCTCCAAGCAGGACACCTTCAACGCCTTCAGGGACGGTTTCCTCGCACGAGGCCCGAAGGACTCCGCGGAGGAGAGCAGCCTCCAGGCGTTCCGCGACGAGGAGGCGGCCTACATGCGCAACTGGCCGTTCGCGTTTCACCGCCTGGCCACAGACCGCTCGATGTACGACGGCCACCGGCGTCTGCGCTTCGGCATGGCCGCACTGCCCGGCGCCGGCATCCTCGGTGGTTTCAACCTGGCGATCTCCGCTCGCTCCGACAATCCGGAGAAAGCACGGATGCTCATCGACTTCCTGACCGGCCACCAGGCCCAGGCGCGGCTGTTCGCCTGCAGCGGCTACCCGCCGGTGCTCGAATCCGTCTACGAGGAATACCGGCGTGACCCGCGTACCTGTGACCAGCTCTCGGTTTCCCCCGGGACGGAAACGGGCTTCTCCGGGAGAACGGACTGCACGCCGGGGACGGGAGCGAATCCCTCGACGGGGGCGGCCATCGCCGCCGCAGGCCCTCCCGGCGAGGACCCTGAGATCACCGCTCCCATGCTCCAGGAACTGGCCGGGAAGATCCACCAGGCTCTGTGCAAGGCCGAATCACGCCCGCAGTACTCCTACTACTCCGCTTTCAGTGAGGTGTTCCGCGGGTGCGCCCGCGCGGTGGTCAACGGTGACCTGCCCGCCAGGGAACTGGACCTCGCCCGGTTCGCCGACGCCCTGCGCGCCGCCCGGCGGGGTAGGGCGCCAGAGGGCGCCGCCGGGTCGCTCGCTCACTGCGGGAAACCCGAGCGGCGGCCAGGATGACGGGAACCGCCCCCGCCCCCACCGGGGCGCGGAGGGAGCGGGAACGGGTCGGATAGGTCAGCGCTGCAGGTCGACGCAGGAGTAGAAGGCGTTGGCGGTGTCGGCGATGTTCCAGACCGCGAGAACCTTCAGGCGGCCTGTCCTGCCGCCCAGGCTCACGTTGTGCGAGACCGTGGCGCCGGGCTGCCTGCCGCCGTCATTGAAGACCGCGATCCGGGTGTTGCCGATGTAGTACTCCCAGGTGCTGGTGGCGTGGCGGGCGGTCAGCACCCAGTTGAAGGTGACCGAGTTGCCGACACTCGTGGCCGGCCAGCCCTTGCTCTCGTCGCTGAGCTGGGAGAACCGACCGACGTTTCCGTGGCAGTTTCGCAGGCCCTTGGGGCCCTCCACGCTCTGCGGCTCGTAGATGATGTCGCCGCAGTTGGAGACGCGGCCCTGGGCGCACATGGCCTGACGGCTCGGCGGCGACGAGATGTAGCCGTGCGCGCTGGCCGGTGAGGCGATGAACACGGTGGCGGCGATGGCGATGATCGCCGTCGCGAGGAAGGTGACCGTTCTGCGCATGTACTGCTCCTTCGCTGGGGGGGTGACTTGAATATAAAGGAAACTTTCCTAACAGTAAATATTCGAGTCAGCGAATATCCGAAAAGGGTGACGGTGACGGTGCCGCCGAGCACCTCGACCGCCCAGGTGCCACTGGTCTCACCGGCCAG